>NZ_JAQMIL010000008.1:0-173321 GCF_029990105.1 Bradyrhizobium sp. Arg237L
TCGACTTGAACGGCGAGGCGAGGACGGCCAGAACGAAACAGAGCAGCCCGATCATTCCGCCAGCTTAGGCGATTCCGTCACGTCATCAACTCGGATAAAGTTTTCGGTACACAGAACGGGCCTGCGATCGTCAGTGGCCGTTTTTGCTTCGACGTATTCCTCTACGATCAAGCAATTGTGCTGCTCGCAAAAGCTCGACGTGATCTTACGTTGGCTCGGGATCGAGGCCTCGTTGGCAAATTGCCGTCCGGTGCTGACACGATAGTAGGTCGCAACCCGCTTCGTAATCTCTGATTGTTTGTCGATCGTATTGCGGAAGGTGTGCTTGTTCATGGTCAGACCTGCGATCGCACAACGCTTAATCTTGGACGTTACGAGTCGAATCTGCGCAGCAAATAAGGCGCTCTGTCAACCAAAATTCAAGTGCGAAGTTAGCACCCCTCAGTGTCCTTGCTGAGCAGGTTAGTGAGTTCTGTACCGAGCAGAATCTCAAGCGCTCGCAGCTCTCGCTCCAGGATCGGAATCTCTGCAGGCAGATCGACTATGACTTGAAAGTCAGCGGGCTGCGGTTGCCGGGGTCTTCGGCTCCGGCTTACCGATCTGATCGGCTGACTGGCATTTTCCGATCGGACGGCGGGGCGGCGAGCTGCCCTCACAGCGACAGTTCGACAGATGTCTGCCGCTCCCGATCGATTGGCGCATGCTGTGAGGCGGAAGCGACGAAATCCAACGTTGACGACTTCACCCGCCACTTCGACATCTGCTGGACCAGATGCTCACGGCGTTCTTCGACGGAGATATCGCTGGCGGCTCGGTCGAAGCCGGTTTCTGCTCGCACCGCAAAGGACGCAGCACGCGCGTCCAAACAGAGAACCGACCGTTCCTTGGCGCGGCTGAGGGCGACGTAAGTGTCTCTCCTATTGAAGGAGGCGTCGGCGACGATGATCGCGGTGTCGCTCGTGAGGCCCTGCGACGACCAGACGGTCGAGGCGTAGTCGGTAGCGAGACGGACGCGATCCTGATCGTCCACGACATCGCGCGAAGAGAAGAGGAGTTCCCGGCCATTGACATTCGCAACGATTAGAGCGTGGCCTTCATCCTCAGCGACGATATCTTTGACGACGCCGGTTGTGCCGTTGATGACGGCCTGATCGCCGATCTGGCAGCGGATGCCGAAGCGGATGCGGTCGCCTTTTGCAAGTGACAGGCGATAGCGGCGGCCAGAAGGTGTAACAGCGTTGATGCTCACATCCTCGCCGGTCAGTACGCCATCGAACCGTAGTCGTCGGCGGACCTCGGCATCGAGAGCGAGCCGTGTGGCGTTGGATTTGCAAACCAACAGGTGTGATTTGTACGGTGCGGCGGCCCGCTGGACGAACAGGTTGTCAACGGCTGCCTTGACGGTTGCAGCTTGCCCGTCCGCTTCGACGATCTGGCCACGGCTCGCCATGGTCTCCATAGCGCTGGCGACATCGCCTTTGGCCAATTGCTCGACCATAAGGCGACGCTCAGGATCGCTCTGGCGGACAATCTTCGATATCCCCGCGGCCTCGATGGTACGCGCAACCAAATCGATTCCTGAGCCCGCAGGGACCGCAAGCGTCTGCGCGCGATCCCCCAGGAAGAGCACGGAAGCGTTGGTGCGCTTGACCTCCGTGAGCAGCGCATGCATGGCGCGCACACCGATTTGAGAACTTTCGTCAACCAACAGAAGAGTGCGGGAATCGCAGAAGCGGCCGCCGGCTGACCGCAAGCCATGAATCAAGGGCGCGGGCTTCGACGCGTAAATTTCTGTCGGGGCCGGACAACTCATCTTCGAGCATCCGTGCGGTCCGCCAACTTACGCCAGTCGCGATGATGCGGTAATCGTCCTCCAGCGAACGGCACACCGGAACCAGTGTGAACGTTTTTCCAGTACCACTGCGCGCTTCGATAAAGTCGATGGAGCGACCATCGGCAATTCCGAGCGCCGCTGCGGTCTGTTCGTCCGATAGACCCGCAGCTTGGCAATGCTGCGCGAGGTTGTTTCGGTCGATCCGGTGCCACGGCTGGTCTGCGAGACGCGTCGAGATGTCGATGATCTCGCGTTCGAGCCTGATCATCTCCGGCGTCGAGAAGATCCGCTCCCGATCTGTCCTGCCGATCTCGACGATGGCGCCGCTGTCAAGGAGGCCGACGATCTCATCGTCGACACGGGAAACCTCGACGCCGGTGCCTACCAGGGCGGACGCTACTTCCCGAACGAGGTCGTGATGATCAAACGTGCTTTCGAACTCGGTCAGACGCTCCGGGACATCCGCCATACGGATGGCGATTTCGGAGTCGCGCAAACCCGGAAGTTCCAGCTCAATCCCTCGGCGATTCTCGCTATAGCGCTCTGTATCAATCCCCAGCGCCTCGGCCTCCTCGCGCCAGCGCGCGAACGTGTCCTTCGAGGACGCCGTCAGCTTGGCCCGGCGGGTTTTGACGGCTGCCCTGGCTGCGAGCTCCGGCGAATCCGCGGTGGTAAGACCGAGATCGGATAGCTCGCACTCTATTTCTGCGCGCCGCTGACTCCAGAAGGCGCGAAGCTTCCGGTCTGCCTCACGCTCATCTGTGGGTGGTACAATTTCGAAGGTGCCGTTCCGCCCAATATCCCCGATGGCGTAACCATGTCTTTGCAGTTCAGTGGCAAGTGCCAGATGCTGAAGTGCTCCCCAGGACTTGGCGCCCCGAAAGATCGGCTGGCCGTCCAACGAGCGTGTCAGAAACCGTAGCGGAATTTCGCGGTCGAGAGGCTGTAATTTGACATCTTTGTCTTTGCCTCCGAGAGAGAGCTCGTCAGGCTGGATGGCGACCAAATTCGGGAGGACTATGTGCGCGTGCAATTGCGGCTGTATCGCCACGATGCCGTCGCTCTGTAGAACGGGCCGCGTGTCGGGTTGAATAAAGGCGCAGATGTTGGGCTGCGCCGCTATGACGACCTTGCCGTTGTGGCCCAATCGCGTAAACGCATTACGCTGGATATGATCCACGATGGGATCAAGCGATTTGGCGAACGTCCGTTCGATCGCAGCTCGGCCTTCCGGAGCCGCCAGCGCCCACACGGCAGAAACCGACTTGGAGACGCCGACCGAAAGCTCGTAGGCGCTGATCCGCCTCTTCATTCCCGCGTTTTGCAGCAACAAAGAGTTACCGCTCCGATCTCGGCCTTCGAATAACTGCGCCAGGTGATCGGCATCGACCTCGGCCCCAACCTCGACGCCAAACCGCGCGTCTCCTGCCAGCCAACGGGCGCCAAGACTGGAATCCGCCAGAAAATATCTGGCGGTCTTGATCTCGTCGGTGAAATACTCGGCCGAGAAGACCTTGTTGGGGCGGGTGACCAAGAGCGAAACCTCCGTGGAGGTTTCTTCTTTAGTCACCGGCAGGACACCCGCGGCAAAGCCAATGCGCGCGGATTTTGCAATAAAGTTCAGTTAGTTAGTCTTGCGCTCCCCGGGGGCCGTTTGGCATTCGCACGGCACCACCGCCACCAAATCTTCCAAAGCTGAAGAGTGCGTGGCCCCGCGCCGCTAACCGGCACACGCGATCGGCTTGCCGCCGGCGAGTGTCGGGGCGCAGCACGAGTGCTATCGAATGCTGCGAACCTGGCTCGTGGGCTGGTGCCGCGCTGCAAGCGGGGCGCCAATGCGCGAAGCACTATCTTCCAACTATCGCCGCTTGCGCCAAGTTCGCAGCGGCCAGTCGAACTGCAGGACCTCCGGCAGTCCGACCAAGATGGCGCGGACGCGGTTGCCCCTAATGCCAAGCTGATGGGCGAGATAGTGTTCGGTGACGATAGGTACTTCGTCGATGCGACGATTGGTGGCGACCTGCTCGGTGCGGCCTTGGGGACCCCACGTGACGGTCTTGTCGTAAGTGATCTCTTCGACCCGGCGAAGCCCAATGGTGTTGCGGGCAACCTCGGTAGTTTGCGGCCCCGGCGTCTGTGCGCAAAAGATCTTCAGGCGAAATCGCAGTTTGATGCTTTCTGCGAACTCGCCGTAGACGCGGTCAAACTGGACGTTGATATCCTGTGCTGCCGCGATCATGTTGAGGCCCTTGTTCCGGCCGGTGTCCAGCAGCTCGGGGAGCCGCCGCAGCCGGCCAAGCGAAGGCAGCTCGTCGATCGCAAGCGTCCGGCTGCGGGTCTGGCTCACATCGAACGCGGGGTCTCCGACATGGCTAGCAATCGCATCCAGCGCCATGCCGATCCACATTGCCGAGATTTCGGGGTGGCGGCCAGAGCGCTGCACGACGACGATCTTGGGCTGCTGTGGATTGTCCTGATGCACCCAATCTCGAAACGAAAACATTCGCTCCGGCACAATTTCTCTCCACGCTTCGGCAAGTGGCCTTATCATGCGCAACGTACCTGCTCGGAACGTGAGAAAGAACGAGAGACTGGTTCGGGTCAAATCACCGCTGGTCGATTCGAACTCGATCAGTCCCGCAGCCGGCCGGTAATGGGCTTCGAAATTCGTCTTCAAGGTGGCGGGATCGCGTAGCGCGATCTCATAAACCTCGGGCATTCCCCATTTTCGGCTATTCTCGCCGGCAGCGGTGGCCAGAATGCCGGCATACATCTGGGCTGCACCTTTGCCCCAAATGGCTTCGCCGGTCTTCTCAATGGCCTGGTCGGCAACTTCCTCCATATCCTCGATAGCCAGGATATCCAGGCCCATGGCCCAACCCCAGCCGCCGGGCTGGTGCGGGTGCAGCACGGCGAAAGCGCTGTCTTCCACCGGCAGGCCGCTCAGAATCTCGCCTGTGGTGTCATGGATCAGAACAGCGTGATCGGCCGAAGGCTCTCGCTGGAGTTTCGCAATGATGGCTTCGATCAGGTCGAGCACGACCCGAGTCTTGCCCATCCCGATGGCGCCGACGATGAGCAGATTGAGCGCGCGCCAGAGGTGAGGATAAGGAACGCCCTTTACCAGTTCGATCGGCCGCTCATTATCTTGTTGCCGCTCGCACATGGCGGCGGCGGCAAAGGCTTGGGCTTGCCTGCCAACCAGCAACCGCGGGCCGTCGTGATGCTCACGCATGTCCACCAGTGGCGTCGTCGCATAGGCCCGGATAAATCCGATGGTGCTTGCCAGCGCCGCGGCGATCACTGTCGCCAGCAAGCGCGGGATCAGCTCGTGGTTGAGATCGCCGGGCATCGCCCACATCGGCAAGCGGTGGTCGACGGTGTGCAGATAGGAGCGGAGCAGCGCTAGGCCGGACACCACATGCGGTCCATCCTGCCACCAGGCCGTAGCTGGAAGGACGGCCATCAACATGATGGCGACCGTCACGGCCGTTATGACCATCGCAAGGCCGTTGAGAAAGGCCGGCGTGATGGGGCGGCGTTCGTAGCGCGCCTTCATGGCAGGTTGCCCATGAGCCGTCCCCTAGAACGCCAAACCACGACTTGGGAGCCGGCAGGGGCGTAGCCAGCAGGAAGATGCGTGTTGATCCGCAGAAGTTGGACGGTCGGCATCTGCAGATGCCAGGCGATCCAATCCCAGTTCAGGTCAATCGTGGGAATGTAGACACAGCCGTCCGCGGTCCAGGCCAACCGCTCACACAGCGGCCAATTGCTCGCATTAGCGGAGCGCACCAGAGTGAAAGGCACAAGCGACCACGACAGCACCGGAAAACCCGCGATAACCGCCACCATCACGATAGCCGTCACGAGGGCGGTGAGAAAGCTCGATTGCACCAGGCAAGAACGGCCGCGCCACCAGCGGCGCAACCGGTTCGCCACGGGATGCGGTTCGACCTTCCCCTCACGCACCGCAGGAATTTTGACTTGAGGGGCAATCGCCGCGACCACTTCCCGGTATTGATCGACCGTAAGTTTGGACCAAACATCGGGCCCACGGCGCAGGAGCTCCTGCGGCGTCAACTGCTTGAGCCGGTCAAGCAGCGCAGCCGACGCCTTGCGATGATCGGCCATCACGTTCGCGACGTTTCTTCGAAAGATCGAGAGCGGATCAGCCATCGGAATTCTCGTTGAGCTTGGGAAACACCGCGGTGATTTGCTCGATCATCTTGGCCGTCCAGACCGCGATATCCTTCACGAAAAGCTTGGCTTCATCCCGCTTCATGCCGGTTCGCGCGATGGCCTCGCGGTAATCATTTTCATACCACCCTACGATCACGTCCGGCGTTACATGAAGTCGTTCGTAGAGGGCCATCGAACGCGCATCTATCTTCTCCATGCGGATGTTCGGGTATTTCTTCAAGACCCCGAGATACGCCTTCTTGAGGCGATCATCGAGATATTCTGCCGCGGTTTCCGGGCGGCCCAGAACCTCATTTTTGACGATGACGATGGAAGCACCAGGCAGATTGGTTTCGAGCCGCTTGATTTCCCGAACGGTCTGAATCGCGGAATCCTCGCCGGCTTTCGTCACCACGAATACGTGGACATCGAGGCCGAGCAGTTCGATGTCTTCCTGCAAATCAAACTGGGTCACCGCCGTATGGAACAGGGCGGCGTTGGCGGCGCCAACCTCCAACAGAACATAACGGCGGCCGCTTTCGTTGGTCGTCGTGACCGCACGATACCAGGGAGCGATAACGTCGGTGACACGCAGCCCATCGCCGCGATCGCTGGCCACGGATGAAACGCTCAAGGCGTGTACGGGCAGACCAGTTTTCGCGGCGAGCTTTTCCTTGCTGTCGAGCTGAAACAGCAACGGTTCGATACCATGCAGCCGGAGGAAACTTGCGATCTGCACGGCAACGGTGGTCTTGCCGACTCCGCCGTCGTCGGCGGTGACGATGATGGCGGTTGCCGAGGTAGATGACAGAAAGGCGGATTTCATCGAAAAGCTCCAGATTTGGGGAGCCCTCGTCATAAACCAACGTTCCAAGGTCCGGGCAAAGACAATCGACGGTGATTTCGACAAGTTTTCGAACGGCTTACGCTTCAACGAGTGGTGAGGTTACCCCAACCAGCGAGCCCCTGACTTGGTTTGACCCTGCGTCCGTCAGGACAACTATTCGGTGTTTAGAGCGAACTCTCGCGTGCGACGACGGATCACTAGCGCTGCGCTCGAGGAAGCGAGGTCGAGCGCCGCGGCCAATTGCTCGCGATTGTAAGAATCAAGCAGCGTTCCACAGATGACTTTCTCGGCGAAGGTCCGTTCGCCGGGTGCGCGCGCGATAGCTTGCTTCACGATATCGAAATGGTCTCGCGCCAGCACGGCGTCAGCGCCGCGCTGCAGCCGTCCGATGAAACGAAACACCTCGAAGGCTTCCGCGCTCACCTCGGTATGGTTCGGCCACAGCGCGATCGGGTTGATATCGGCGACCATGGCGATCTCGATCAAATCGCGAGCGGAGAAAGCGGAACCGACGCCGCGAAAGGCCACGTCGATGTTTAGGCGCGCCAATCGCTGGCTTTCGTTGTGTGTTCGCTCGAAGACCCGCGAAATTGCCTTTGCTCGGCTGTAAGCCGTTGAAAGACGATCGATTCTGCCGACTTCGGCCTCGATACGAGACGGACGGTCCGGCAACGGAAGGGCAAAGCCGCGACTTGTCAAAGCGGCGTGTTTGTAACGGCAATAATTTGCAAGCTCGTCTTCGCTGTCGAAGCCGGTCCAGGCAGCGAGATGGTCGCGCCCGATCGCCATCAGCGCAGCGACGCCAAGCTCTCCGCCGGCAAGTTTCTCCTCTATCTTGGTGTCCGCCCCGTTTTTCGTGAAGCCAAGCTGACGCAAACCGTGGTTTGTCTGCAGGACGTGAACTCCAAATCCTGCGCGCAGATGATCGGCGAACGGTCCGAGTTCACGGGGGCCAGACATGGCGAACCCGTTCTGGTCGCGGCGCGGCGGGGCGTCCCGGCTTAAAACGGCTTGCATCGTACCTCGGGTGACGTCACCAATCCGCCCGATGAGCCGGATAACGATGGCCGGTAGCGGCGCCTGGGCCGGGGTGGTCGCCACCACGGACGCGGCCAGTTGACGCAGACGCACCAGCGCCTTCCTCGCCTTGCCTTGCTCTGCACGGGCGGCCACCGCCGTCTGCCTTCGACGCTGCCGCCTGCTCTGCACCGTGCTGGTCGCATCGTCTTGCGCTGCCGCATCTTCTGACAGTTTCGGCAAGCTGCCGTCGTGGATCACAGCCGCCCGCTCGAAGCCGCCGATACGAACCATGAGCTCGAGCTGAGCCGATGCGTACACCGCCGTTACCGGGCGCTGATCAGCCATAGCTAGGAGTGCGTTATAGTTTTGATTATTTTCCTCAATGAGACCACTGAAGTTGAGCGCCAACTCCCGATTTTTGAGAGCCCTGGTTACCATCGCCAGGAGATGCCAGTCGGCGATACAATAGGCGACGTTAATGACGAGCTCTTCGGCGCCGCCACCATGTACGGGCAGACTGATCGGGGTAGTGAATGCTTCGGTTCGCGCCGCTTCCGGGATTCCGAGCAACGGGAAAAGCAACCTGCCGAGCAGGGCTTGGCAATCGGCGGTGTTGCGGGAGCGCAGGACTGCGTCCACAAATTCAACGGCGTTCATGATCGTCGGCCCTAGCTCTCCCGTAAGCCTGCTCGGTTATCGCTCTTCATGTCTGGCAATGTCGGCGACCCCGAGGGCTCGCCCGGTTCGGCTTTAATTAGTCTTCTTTTTGATCCGGCGCGGCAAAGACAATGCGCGCCAAATTGCAAGGCGGGATCAGTCGCTTACGCGAGGTAGCGCAGTCGATCGAAGTCTTGGCGGACTTTCTGTCGTACTGACAACGGAGCGGTCTGCACGATTTCGGCATCGAGGGCGTGACGCTCGCGCGGGACCGCGGGGACGAGCACGTGGCTTGGTATCACGTGCACGCCGTCGAGAAGAAACTCGCCACGTTCGCAGAGCCGGTGGCAGATCTCGAAGTTCATATCCAAGGCGTCCGCGAGCGCGGCAAAGCGCGTTTCATATCGATCCTGCCACAGGCCAATCAGGCCGGCATTGGTCAGCCTCGGATCGATTCGCGTCAACACGGTGCGAAACGCGGCGATGTCGGGCCCCAGTCGTGCCGGATTGGTCAGATCGCAGAAACAGAGCTCCGCCAACGCGCCTGCGGCGGAAATAAATGCGCACTGATCAACGCCTAGCCTCGGCAGGTACTCGTCGACGATCACAAACCGGCCTGATGTCGTCTCGTCGTCCGACGCCCCGATCATCAAATGACCAGCGACAAGACCGGTTTCGTTGGCGGCCACATAGTGGCCGACTCATGCAGCAGCACGCCTGCATGGCTGAGCAGGAACTTCTTCGCCTCTCGCTTGTCGCTCCAAAGATGACGTCGATCGATGGACATTTAAGATGACCTTTCATCATCGTGATGCTTACAGCTGCAGCGTCTCTTGGCATAACGCCCAGCGTGCTGGCGGCCGCCCTTGTCGTTCAGCGCGGGATGGCCGCATGCACAGGGACGTGGACGGCACCAAACATCTCGTTAGCTAGTTGGCCTCCCCGCCGGCCCCGTTTCCCTGATCGAAAAGTTGGGGTTGCCGGTCAGACCCAACGCGCGGCGGACCTCGGCGCCGGCGTCGCCCTTGAGCTTGAGCACATTCTGGCCGATCCGAACCAGACTAGGATCATCAAGGGCGCTGCGCAGCGCCTTAAGACCCGACGCGACTTGATGGCTTTAGCGGCCATCATCAGGAATTCTCGCGCCGCAGGGTTGTCGGGAGCCCACACGTTGACCTGCCGCTCCGTCCCCTTGCGCTGATCGCGTTTGTCTTTCATGCGCTGGGCATCTTTGCTTCGCGTGCGCAATACGCCGGGGCCGACGAGCGCGGGGGTGGCGACGAAGCCGCTCTTCAGGAGAGCCTCGACATGGTCCCTGTCCGTCCAGCCGCCTCCATCCTTCTGGCTGAAGCCCTGTTCGGTGCCCTGCCCCGCGCGATCGCGCGAATTGCCGTTAGTTGCTGAACTAGTCGGAACTAGTTCGTGCTTCTCGTCCCGCAACATTTCGCTCATCTCGATGCTGGTGATGATTTCGAAGGTAGAGCAGGCCGCCGTCGCGGCGGTCGGCTCTTCTCTAGCGTCCTAACCGGCGTTGCCGCGCAGCCGCTGGTTCAGCTCGCGGTCGAGATAGGCCAACGTCTCGAGGGCGTCGTTGACCTCGATGGCTTCGCCGTCGAACTCAGCCATCCAGCCGTAGGTCTTCACCGCGCCGGTGGTGAGGCGACGGACGACATAGCGGGTGCGGTGGATGATGATGTCGTGGCTGTCGTCATCTTGCAGGCCAGCTCGCGACGGCGTCCAGGATCGCCGGCGCCACTTCGTCGAAAGCGGGATCGGCCAGCGCATGGCCGATGGCCACGCTGGCGATCGGGAAGCCCCCAGCCTCGGCCTCGGCCCAGGTCGCCGCGACGAACTTGACATAAGAACCGAAGCGACCCAACGCGGCATCCCGGGCCTCGGTGGAATTGAAGGCTTCGGGATAACCGGGGGTGACGCCGCAGAGCGTGGTGTAAAGCTCCTTCTCCGGAGCCGACAGCGGAGCCGCGCAGGCGAGCTTGGCCATCAGGGTGTCGGGGATTTCCGGAACGGGGCGGGCGAAGGAGAGAACAGAGAGGTCTGTCATTGCGTTCGCTTTCGATCTACCGGCAAGAATAATCTTCTAAACCGGCGTTTATGACTGATGGGTGGGCGTCGCCCGTCCATCGGCGATGGAACCAATAGAGCACAGGACGCCCGGAACGTCAATAATCGACTAAAACAGACTTTATGACTGATACATCTTGGTTAATGTTCCGGTTAGAGAATGGATAAGTTTACGCCAATAGCCGACACGGCCGTGGTCTCGATGGATACCGGATCTGCAGGGCTCTCGGTCGAGCTGCGATCGACAGCGGAGCCATCTCTCACCTGCCCGTATTGCGGATTCGAGCGCGTCCGCAACGGCACCCGCAAACTTAGTTTTCGCGATGTGCCCCACGAGGGACAGCCCACGACCATCGAATGGCGTCGCCAGAAATTCATCTGTCCGAGATGTCGTCGATCTTCCCACGACGCGCATCCCGCCTTTGATGAACGCCATGCGGTGACGAAACGCTTTGTCGACTGGGTGTCGGATCAGGGGCGCAAAGTCACGTTTGCCTCCTTGTCGAAACTCTCAGGCGTCGACGAGAAAGTCGTTCGCAGGATCTTCGCGGGCGTGAACAAGGGCGATAACGTCTCCATGCAGGCTTCCTTGCTCGGAATTGAGCTAATCCGGGTGGCCGGCAGTCTGTATCCGGCCCTGATCGATATTCAGAAGCGCGCGATCGCTGATGTGTTCTCGTCCGAGGGAGCGCTCAATGACCGCCTCGCATTTGCGCAGCTCTCTGGTGATCCGCTCCTGTCTGTCGCGACTGTGGTGCGCGACATCGAACTGCCAGATGAAATACAGGGATGGTTTGCCCAAACCACCGAAGACGTGATCAGCCGTTCGTCGCTGCACCGGTTCGCAACGGCGGCGATCGAGGCCGAGATAAAGCCTCTGTTCGAACAGCTACGCTCAGAAGCGCGCCCTTCGACGGCTGCCGATCTCGCCCTCTTCAGAAAACGCGAGTCAGACCTTGGCCGAACCGCGCGAGCCCGACTTTCCTGCTGGCAGGATCGTTTCGCACCGCTCTACCGCATCTATCGTCTAAAGGAGGATTTCTTGAACATCTGGCGCTTCGACACCAATCCCGCCGAGGAGGATTGGCAATCGTGGAAACGCCTCGCGGCCGATCTCGGTCTTAATCTCCGTGCATTCATTGAGCGGATCGATTTGAACAAGGCGGCTATTGCCGCTTATCATGGTCATCGTGTCCTTCGCCAACTCTATCCGGGCCTCCTCGCCAAGGCCGAAAGCATCAATAGAGCAGGCACGCACAGTTTTGCCGCCTCCCGCGCGATCCTTCTTGATCACATGGGCAAGAAAAGTTGAACTAGGGCGGGGAAACGCCTTAGCAGCGTAGATCGGCGTGCCGACGCCACGGTGACCTCGTAAATTCATTGGCAAGGGACAGGATGTCCCATGCTGTGCGCTGGCTGTCGCTACGTACCGGTCGTTGATTTCCAATACCTAGGGAGCGAAGGCCTTGCCCTCGCTCCCCGCGAGTTCCGGCAGCTTGCACGAGCGGGGCCGCGTCCTCGCACAGCGAAACGGCTGCGACTTGGGCCTCTGTTTGAAGTCGCTCTGCTCGGCGGCGCAGCCCAGCCCGGCGTGCCGTAACTCGCCCCCTCACTCCCGCGCGCTCACGCACCCCCGGAAGGCACGCCGAAGCCGTGCCTTCGGCAGTGCAAGGAGTGACACCATGACGACAAAAGCGAGATCGAAGACGAACACCGGTGCGGAGATTTTCGTGCCGTTGAACAAGCTGAAGAAATCCCCGAAGCATGCGCGGAAAGTGCCGCATAGCGACGCCGCGATAGCGGCGCTCGCGGCCAGTATCGCTTATAAGGGGATGCTGCAGAATCTCGTCGTAGAGCCGGAAGTCGATGAAGCCGGCGCCGCGACAGGCTTCTATCTGGTGACGATCGGTGAGGGGCGGCGGCTGGCCCAATTGCTGCGCGTGCAGCGCAAGGAAATCAAGAAATCCGAACCGATCCGCTGCACCGTCGATCTGGCCAATGATCCGACCGAGATCAGTCTAGATGAGAACGTCACGCGATCGGATCTGCATCCGGCCGATCAATACGAAGTTTTCCGGTATCTGGCCGAGGAGAAAGGCTATGGTATCGAGGAAATGGCGGCCCGGTTCGGGGTCACGGCACATATCGTGCGCCAACGGCTACGACTTGCCTCAGTGTCTCCCAACCTGATCCAGATTTATCGCGACGGCGGGCTGACGCTGGATCAATTGATCGCATTTTCGATCGTCGAGGATCACGAACGGCAAGAGGCGGCGTTCGAACTGTTGGCCTCCAACCTTGAGCCGTACATGATCCGCCGGGTTCTGCTGGAAGCGAAGGTTCCGGCCCGCGACCGGCGAGCGCGGTTCGTTGGGTTGGAGGCTTATGAGGCCGCAGGCGGAAGCATCCTTCGCGACCTCTTTTCGGAGAGCCAGGAGGGCTTCCTCGAAGACGTGGCGCTGCTGGACCGCTTGACCAAGGAAAAGCTCGACGGCGTCGCCGCCCGGCTCTGCGAGCAGGAGGGCTGGAAATGGGCTGAGGCTCATCTCGACTTCCCCCATGCGCATGGGTTGCGGCGGCTTTATCCGTCACCAGTCGATCTTTCGCCTGAAGATACTGCCGCCTATGACGCGGCGCGGTCCGCCTTCAACGCGCTCACCGAGCAATAAGAAGACGCGGAAGAATTACCTGATGACATCGATGAGCGGTTTGGCGAGCTTGAGGCCGAGATCGAGCGGCTCGACGCCAAGCGCGAGGCTTATCCAGCCGATGTCATCGCGTGCTCAGGGGTGTTCGTCGTGCTCGACCACGATGGAACCGTTCGCGTCGAACGCGGCTTCGTTCGCCGCGAGGACGAGAAACTGTTGGGTGCCGAACAGACGAAGGGTATCGCCGTTACCGATGGCGCTGCCGATGCGGAAGGGACATCGACCAGCGACGAAGGGAGCCAGAGCGATGGGAACGGCGCAAAAGCCCTTTCCGACGTGCTGACGCGTGATCTGACGGCACATCGGACCCTCGGCCTTCGGCTCGCGCTCTGCGAGCAGCCGGACGTCGCGCTCCTTGCGGTCGTTCACGCGCTCGTCGCGCGGACCTTCTATCGTCAGGAGGTTTCTTGCCTCGATATTCGTCTGGTTTCTGCTTCGCTCGCTACCCATGCCGAAGGCATCGAAGATACCGATGCCGCCAAGGCGCTGGCGGATCGCCATGGCCGATGGGCCAGCCAGCTTCCACAGGCCCCGTCCGACCTCTGGCGTTTCATTGCTGAACTTGACCACGATAGCCTCATGGCGCTGTTCGCTCATTGCGTAGCTCTCGCCATGTTCGCTGTCCGGGCGCCATGGGAACAGAAGCCGCTCGCGTGGGCAACCGCACACACCGTCGCGTCGGTGCTCGAACTCGACATGAACCGCTACTGGAACCCCACCGCGCGATCGTACTTCGGGCGGGTATCCAAGGAGAACATCCTTGCCGCCGTTAGCGAAGCGGTCGGACCGGAGGCGGCTGAACGCATCGCCGGCATCAAGAAGGTCGCCATGGCAGAAGCTGCCGAGCAATTGCTTGCGGGCGCCGGCTGGCTGCCACAGCTTATGAAGCCATCGGCCGCGCACGCGGATGACGCGCTGGTCGATCGAGCCGATACCATCAGCGAGACACCAGAGACGATGGTCGCCGCAGAATAGCACGGGCCAGGTCAGGCCGGAGATCGCCTCGGTGATCTCCGGCTCTGCTCGACGGTAAGTTCGTCGAGCACAGATCAAGACGATGAATCAGCCGCCCTCGATGCATTCCCCGTGGGCCACGTGGCGGCTACGCGAATGATGCTCCGAAGCTCGGAGCACCGGATTCGGCCACGGGCTCACATTCAACTCCGTGGACGATACGGAATCGCGGCGGTCCTGCCACGCCGTCCTGCGTGTCGCAATTCTCGACGGTCAGTATCTCTGCTGGGGTCGCCGCTAATAACCATCGATTGCGATCGGCGCATGTGAGGCTCGCAGGTACATCGGGGGGCCAAGACCTCACGAGCGTTCTATCGGCAACTTCCACCGGCGCGACCACACCGCAGCGAGCGATCTACGGCGGCCC
The DNA here is from genome assembly GCF_029990105.1 of Bradyrhizobium sp. Arg237L. Classification (NCBI taxonomy): domain Bacteria; kingdom Pseudomonadati; phylum Pseudomonadota; class Alphaproteobacteria; order Hyphomicrobiales; family Nitrobacteraceae; genus Bradyrhizobium; species Bradyrhizobium sp. Arg237L. The sequence continues at coordinate 14,709 of NZ_JAQMIL010000008.1, forward strand.
TTGTCGCTTTCGGCCGGTCTGGCTCCTTGAAAGGGTCAGCATCCAAATCCCATTCGCTAGGTATATCGCCGTGCGAACGTCTCCGTCGCGATTCGCTGTCCGTTTGCGAAAGATCGGCCACGCAGGTGTTGGGCCTCTGACGATGGCCGGTATCGCCGAGAGTTGAAGGGCCTTCGGCCCCGATCGCTTCCCGCAACGGCTGGTCGGGCTATTTTCCCCGCCGCTACGCGTCTCCTCGCGCAAGCCAAAATAACCCTCCCGTTCGCCGTCCTCCGCTCCGCTCCAGCCTTCGGTGCAGGTCGATCGCCTCCCGGCGCAAGCACCGCCATCGAGGCCGCAATCACGCGAGCCCGACAGCAAACGGAGAAACGATCATGGCGACCATCGGAACGTTCACCAAGAACGAGGCTGGCTTCACCGGTGTGGTCAAAACGCTGACCCTCAACGTCAAGGCCAAATTCATCCCGGCCGAGAAGGAGAGCGACAAGGCGCCCGACTTTCGAATCCTCGCAGGCGCGGTGGAATTCGGCGCCGCATGGAAGAAGACCGCGCAGAACGGACGCGAATATCTCTCGGTCCGCCTCGATGACCCGAGCTTCGCCGCTCCGATCTTCGCCAATCTCATCGAAGGCGAAGAGGCGAACCACCAGCTGATCTGGTCGCGTCGCAGCGCCGACTGAGCAGCCGCCGGCGCGGCCAATTCCGGCCGCGCCGGTCCTCATCATCCCGACATCGCAGAGCTACATCAATGAGCAAGAGCCTCAGTACGAACCCGCGCGCGGACTTCTATCAGCGCGTCACCGACAAGATCATCCGCGACCTCGAGCAGGGCACGCGCAGTTGGATCAAGCCTTGGACGACATCGACAGGACATGATGCCGCAGCCCGACCGTTGCGCCACGACGGCACACCGTATCGAGGCGTCAATGTTCTCATCCTGTGGTCCGAAGCGATCGAACACGGCTACACGTCAGCGACGTGGATGACCTACCGACAGGCCCAAGCGCTGGGCGCTCAAGTCCGCAAGGGCGAGCACGGCGCGACCGTCGTCTACGCCAAGATCATCGAGCGCGCCGAGGACGATCCTGACACCGGCAAAGAGACCGTCGAGCGCATTCCACTGCTGCGCGCCTACACGGTGTTCAACACAGAACAGATCGATGGCCTTCCCAATCAGCCTGCGCCGCAGCCCGCGGCCATCGAACCGGTATCAGCGAGGATCGATCGTGTCGACGCCTTCATTGCTGCTACCACCGCTCCGATCGTTCACAGGGGCAATCGCGCCTGCTATATTCCGTCCGCCGACCGCATCGAAATGCCGCCCTATCGGCAGTTCATCGACACGCCGACGTCGAGCGCAGCCGAAGGCTACTATGCGACTCTACTTCACGAACTGATCCATTGGACATCGCCAAAGCATCGCTGCGACCGGGATATCGGTAAGGGCCGCGGTGACAATGCTTACGCGCGAGAAGAGCTTGTCGCCGAGATCGGCGCGGCGTTCCTCTGCGCCGACCTTGGCATCGCGCTTGAGCCGAGGCCTGACCACGCGGCCTACCTTGCCAGTTGGCTCACCGTGCTCAAGTCGGACAAGCGCGCGATCTTTACGTCGGCGGCCTGGCGCAGAAGGCTGTCGACTGGCTCGCGGCGAAGAGCCACCCCGACTGAGGGGAGGAGGCTCGACTTTGCGAATCATTGCGAAGGCAACGCCGAAACTGGAAGAGGTCGAATAATGCGGCTTAGCCATAACGAAACTACTGCCTACATTCGCGAGAACCTCGATCTCCATTTGCGAACAGGCCGCTATTCGACCGGCTTGGTCCAGGAACTCGCCGACATGCTGGAAAGCCGGTCGGGTAACGTATTTGCGATCTTAGACGAAATAGCTGTGCTGGAAGGTTTCCCCGACGCACGCCCCAGTCTCGCCAAGCCTCCGACCACGTTTGTGCGACCGCCCTTGGCGGGGCTCTGGCATAAGCATTATCACCAGGCGTCATTCCTAGAGCAGAATGTCCTGAACCACTGGCGCGCAAATGACTTCGCTGCGCATGCTGAGAAGGTTGTGAATGAGTCCGCTGTTCCTCGAGACAAGCTCATAGGCGCACTTATCCATGAATTCGTCCTGGGCGGTTACCGGGAGCGTAGCCAGGCTCATCGCCTGACGGGGCAATGGATCGTTTACGCCCGACGAGGCGACGTGAACACCTACCTGACACTTGGGACACATGGCGACGACGCCGCGATTCACGAGAGGGTGCTCGCCTGCGCGAGCGAGTTTCCGGAGCTTGAGCCATCTGCACAAGAAGACGCGAGTGGACGTTGATTCGCTGAATGCTGCTATCGACCGGTTCTTCCGGTCGTATTTCAATCACTGCGTGGCCCCCAAACGAGGATACGCTGTTAATTCTGCTGAATGCGCTTCACAGCCTGAACGACCGACTGCAAAAGGAAGTTGGACGGAACTTCTTTGCGTCGTCGAATTTCATCGCGCTCAAGGCGCTCCGAAATCTATTTCACCATCACACCGAGCTGATTCATGAGGTCAAGATCATTCCGGTCGAGAACCTCCCGCCAATGGTGACCGATTTACTGACCGTTTGTCTTGTACCAAGAACTCTGATCGAGCGTGCGGGAACGGAAACCGACCGGAAGTACCGCGAGCAGGTCCGTTCGGCTTTCGATGCGTTCAAGTGGTACGGATCGATCGTTAATATCCAGCCTTGCGTGTTCAATGTCGCTGTCGATGTCTTTGAACTTGTCGCCGACCTGGACGCCGCCCCGCAATCAGAGGCGTACCTCCTCTTTATGGAGTCGTATCGCCTCGAAGAACAAGATGGCCATGATCATCGTGTGACTGGCGATATCTGGTGCGGCGCCGGATCGGTCGCCGAAATACTCGGGAAGGTCTTCCACCAAACCTCGTGAACCGCCTATTCGCTGAGTTATTGGTCTGCCGCATGCGTGACCGCAATATCGACGTCTCAGGAACGTCGTCGCGGGCGTGGCCGCGGAGGACAATGCCAACGGTGAGCGCCAGATCAATTGCCGAACCCGTCCCGCAATACTCCAGCAGCGGTCGAACCGAGCAGTTCCGCCGGTGCAAAAGCGGTGTAAATCACGCCGATAATAAATTAGATATTTCTCTGTTGCCGAAGGTGTCGACAATGACACCTGAGAACTCGCAATGCCGCAGCCTAGCGCTAGAGGAGGCCGTCGAGAAATCCTGGTGTCGTGTCGAATACCGACGCTTAGCTAAGTGCACCCATGGTACCGGCGCTCGCGGACAGCTAGCCGCGGCTTAACTCAGTCCTGCCGACGGCGCGCGGTGCGAGCCCGATCCATGAACGCAAGCACGTCCCGGTGGGAAGGCGTGGGCGATTTCACCGAGCGCTTCGATGGACCTGAAGCATTTCCGGGGACGTCGGTGCGTGCACTGCGTTCCCGGGGAGCTTTGCCTTTCTCTGGCGCCATTCGTCCACCATCGGCCCCCGCTTGCCCAGACCGCCCCTGGGAGTCGGCGGGCTGCGAGGTGGGCTGGCTTCGGCGGTGCGGCTGCCGAGCCTCTCCCCCAACAATCGACCGCGTTTTTGTCCCAAGCGCAGGCGACACGGCTAGACCGTGATTTTGCATTGCAATTTTTTTCGGCTCCGTAACCTCTCCTTTCTTCGTTCTCTTCGCGGCACGCTTTTGATTCTGCAGTTCGATTTGGCGGACAAGCGCCGTTAGCCGATTGGTCGTCAGGGGGATGCGGGCTTTACCTTGGACGATGCCCTGGGCAGCAAGGGCGGCCGCAATCGCAGACCATTGCACCCCGTCTTCGCGGAGGCTGTAGATTTGCGGAAGAGCAGCCCGGATCGCCTTCGTCGTTCCAGTCGTTTCCCGGCTGGATCGCGACTTCGATCGTTCGGTCTGGAATCGTGAAGCGTCGATGCGAAGTCGTTTGAGATCTAACATCATACAGCAAATCTACACGTTAAGCACCGTACTAGCTAGTATGCTAGTTATTACCAATGATATACTATTAAGACTAGTATGTTACACCTGTGCATCCTTTTTGATGCCTAGACCGCGAGCGCCGTAGTCCAGACGAGTAAGAGTTTCTGACATGCCCGTTCGCGGCCTCTGCCGCTCGCTGGGGGGCGCCGATCCTGCGCACAGGCTGGAGCTGACTTGAGGCTGCCGCGAGCAACTTGCGACAGAACGGGGTGAGCTATTATCATAATCCGCTACTATAATGGAGAAGGTGAAGACGATGAACTCGCCGGATCTCGTCAAGGTTGATCTGCGATCTTTCGCGGGGGCGCTCGCGGAAGCGGTTCTGCGAGGACATCAACAGTTCGCATTCTTCCTCGGAGCCGGCTGCTCCATCAGTTCGGGTGTGCTCCCGGCAAGTACGCTGTGTCTCCAATGGATCCGAGAACTAAAAAGGCAGCATGACAGAGCGTTCTCACATAAGCCGAGACAATTCTCTGATCTGGAATTCGTGAAATGGTACCAGACGATCGATAGCACTTTCGACGAAGGAAGGGCCGGCGAATTCTATAGCTCGATCATGAAAAAGCGCTTCCCCAACGCCGCGCTGAGACGAATGGCAACCCAGCGTTTCGTAACGGGAGCCGATCCGGGGGTCGGATACCAGCTTCTTGCAGCGCTTTTGTTGGATTCTAAAGCAGGCCCCTCCGCCAACGTCGTCCTTACGACGAATTTCGACGATCTCGTATATGATACTCTGACGCTCTTCTATCGCACTCGGCCTCTCGTCATCGCCCACGACGACATCGCGAAACGAGCCATTCCGCCGATCGGTAGCCCCATGGTCTTCAAGCTACATGGCGATGCCCTGCTGGAACCCCTAAACACCCCGGAAGAAACCCAAAAGCTGGCTGCCAACGTCGCGGCAAGCATGTCGGCCATCTTAATGGGCAGAGGCGTAATATTCCTAGGATACAGCGGTGGGGACGAAAGCATCGCATCCGCGCTCGAAAATTTGCCACCTGAATCCCTCAGAAATGGAGTCTATTGGGTCAACGAACGGCTGCCTACCAACCCCGCTATGATGGCCTGGCTGATCAAGCGAGGGGCAGTTTGGGTGAAGCACACCGATTTCGATACGGCCATGATGGCTCTATCGCTCAGCTTCAAGGTCGCTGAACCGTCGACAATTCGATTTAGAAGCCTCATCGATGATGTCAAAGAGGCCAAAGGCGCCGTCGAACGAAGGCTTCAGGGGCCGCGACGCGGATCGAAGCCGACAAAATCGCTCGACAAAGTCAAGTCGCTATTGCGGAAGCCGCCGCCCAAGTCTCCGGAGGAAATCTGCAAGATTATGCAGAACGCAATCGACGAGAATCCGAAAGATGCCTTCGTCCGCGGCTACTATGCACACCATCTAAGCGGCCGGGGAAAATATGCGGAAGCGTATGAGGCGTACATGCGCGCATTGGAAATCGATCCGGATAATGTTCAGAATCTGCTCCATCTAGCCAGCTTCCTCGTTGATCACGACGTCCGCTCGGAGGACTTCGATCTGCGCCTCGACAAGGCCGAGCGACTACTTCGCCGAGCTTGCAATATCGAATCGAGGAATCCCCGCGCACTTGGGAGTCTGGCGAGCTTTCTTTGGACCCGGCGGTTGGACAAAGACGCTGCGGATGCGTTCTTTCAAAGAGCGCTGCAAGCAGATCCAGAAAATACCGAGACCATGGCGAGCTACGGCAACTTTATATGGCGCGCGCACGGCCTCCTGGAGGAGGCGACCGAATATTACAACGAGGCGATCGCGAAAAACCCCGACAACATGCGGATGCTCGCGAATTTTTCGCAGCTTCTGTTTTTGACGAACGAGAATGGTCGTGCGCGCAGGTACGCCAAGGCCGTCCTCGAAAGAGCGAAGAGCAGAATTCTGCAGCTGGAAGCGACATTCTACCTGTATGTCTTTGATGACGAAGCCGGACGTGAGGCATACCTTCCGAAGTTGAAGTCGCTCATCGAGGCCGGCGTGCGATCCCCAGGCTGGGATCTTGAAGAGAGCGTCCGTTATGCCGAGCAGTCTGGCAAGGGCTCGCTGTTGATCGAAACGCTCAGCAACGTCATTTCGAATGGCTTGCCCGCGGAAAAACTGTCGCAACTGGTCGACTGGAACAAGCCTTGACGAGGCGGCCGCAGAGAGAATCGAACTCCCGACCTTTTCCGCAACAGGGAAATGCTCTACCGCTGAGCTATGCGGCCATGCCGGAAAACATCAGAAAATTTTCTGCGGCTGTCAACCCATGCTCGGCGCCGAACCTTGCGGACACAGGGTGCGGTCAGGGACCTTTAAGAATGCGCTCCAGTTCGTTGACGAATATCCGGATGGCAGTCTCGAAAAGAACCGTGTGAACGTGGGGATCCGCCCGATAGCGACATTGCACGAGACGCGAGCGTTGTCCGTGTTCGACTAACTCCGCTTACGCGCGATGTCGAACGACAGCACCAGGGTTGTGGACTACCGATTGTGCCCCGGCTCCGAATATTGCCCCCTTTCGGCTTCCAACATTGACCCCGCCCGCCGATCTAATGCTGAATGAATTCAGGCCCTTGCTGAGTAGGAGACAGGGTCAACGTTGGGCGCCGGTCGGCGGTTAATAGCCGCGCCGATCCACACACCCACCCGAGGCAGCATTGTCCCGGGCCATCGAACAGAACATCTTTCGGGAGGATGTCGAACACCGGCTCGACACGGTACTGTTCGAAACAGTTGCCAAGCACCGCCCCCGGCGCGACGCACGGCGAGGCTGGCATTTTCTGTTCATCACCTTTGCCTTGCGGCTTAGCAGTCGATGGGCAGCAGGCCTGGCAAAACGGTTGTTGCTGCCGGTAAGTAAGGATGCCCTCCTGTCTGGTCCGACGCCGTCACCGTCGGCCGGCTGACCCGCTCAGTTATTGGCATTGATGATTGGGCCTGCCGGCGCAATCACCGATACACGAGCATCATCTGCAATCTGGAAAGGCGCCGGATCGTCACCCCCTGCTGACAGATCGGCATGGCTCGACGATCAGTGGGGCGTCAGACGGCAATGCAGGCCGCGGCAAAATCGACCTGCTTCAAGCCAAATCAATCAACGCAGAATGGAGCTGCACCAAAATTGCGTCAGAGCCAGTTTTGGATGCCGATCCCCCGACATGTCCGTCTAAAATACCCGTTGTCACGCTCAACGCGTATTGTTAGACTTTACACGTTTTAAAAAGCTAATAAGAGTTGAAAAACCTCAGAGTTCACGCTGCAGTGTCAGCTTAGACTTGATTTTATGAGGTAATCGCGTGTCCCGGAGTCCTCGTCAGATCAGAGACTTCGACGTCCTAGTCGTGGGGAGTGGCCCTGTAGGGTGTGCTTTTGCAAGAACGCTTGTCGACCAGGGAATGTCCGTTCTGATGGTTGATAGCGGTGCGAGTCAGTCGCAGCGGTTCGGTTCTCACCTAAAGAATGCGTTTCTGTTTCAGCGGGACATTAATCCATTCGTCAATGTCATACGGGGGCATCTGCATGCTCTCTCGGTGCCGCCAAACGAGAATCCTGCGCTTACCCTCGACCCTGGTGCGTTCACATACGATCTCAATCTCTACAAGGGGTTCATAGGGAGTAATCAGAATCCCCGCCAGGATCCGAGGAAAAACCTTCCCGGTGCCGCAGCCACCTATGCCGTAGGCGGTATGGCAACTCACTGGACCTGTGCAACGCCTCGCCAGCATCCAGATATCGAACAAAGTCCGCTTCTTTCGCGGAGCGAATGGGAGGACCTTTATGGCCGCGGAGAAAAATTACTTAATACTCACCATGACATATTCGAAGATTCAATCAGAAACACCATCGTACGAGATGTTCTTCGAAGAACGTTCCCGCAATTGAAGGCTCCATTCGACCCTCAAAATCTGCCTCTGGCCGCTCAGCGTAACGCCGACAATGATGAGTTGGTGACATGGAGCGGCGCAGATACCGTGCTTGGCGATCTGGCAGTCCCTGGGAGTTCAGATCGATTCAAGTTACTTTCAGAGCACCGCTGCACGAAACTGGTCTTGAACGAAGACGGAGACGGGATCGCATATGCCGACGTAATGGATCTTATAAACTGGCAGCCTTATCATGTGCATGCGAAAACCTTTGTGGTTTGCGCCGGCACTGTTTTGACAGCTCAGATACTTTACAACTCCGGCATTAGGCCGAGAGCTTTGGGGACTTACCTTACCGAGCAGCCCATGGCATTCTGCCAGATCGTGCTCAGTCAGTCGATCATAGACGGTCTGCCAGACGACCCCAGATTTGCCGATAAGATCAGGATTTACAGGAAGGAGCATCCTAACGACCCGATCCCGATTCCGATGAATGACCCCGACCCGCAGCTGACAATTCCTGTTTCCGCGGATCGCCCTTGGCATACCCAGATTCACCGAGACGCCTTTGCATATGGCGGTCTCCCGCCAAATATCGACAACCGATTGATCGTCGATCTCCGATGGTTTGGAATTGTCGAACAGCGCGAAGAAAACAAAGTCACATTTGCAAACGATGTGCGCGATACTTTTGGTATGCCGCAACCGACCTTCGACTATTCCTTGTCGAAAAAGGACCGTGAAGCCCAGCATGCGATGATGGAGGAGATGTTAAAAGCGGCAACCGCGCTCGGTGGCTTTTTGCCAGGGTCGGAGCCGCAGTTCATGGCGCCGGGTCTGACACTCCACATTCACGGTACAACTCGAATCGGCAACTGTGATGACGGAACAAGCGTTGCAGACACGTACTCCAGGGTCTGGAAGTTCAATAACCTCTACCTTGGAGGGAACGGCATGATTCCGACGGCTATTGCCTGCAATCCCACTTTGACAAGCGTCGCTCTCGCTCTGCGCGCCTGTGACCAAATTACTAAGTCTAATCCCGCCAAAGGTACAGACGCCACCGGCAACATCTGACTCAAACCGAGAAGAACAGGCAAATATGATCTTAGGTATTCAGCCGACCGGTTGGACGAACGATGATTTTCCGGAAATCGGGGACGACACTCCTTATCAGGAAATTCTTGACCAGACCAAGGAAGCAGGTTTTGAGGGAGGCAGCACCGGGCACACGTATCCCACGCACTTGCCGTCGTTGCGCCACGCCTTGGAATCGCGAGGCCTCAAGATAGCCAGCACTTGGGCGGGGACGGCTTTCAGTACAGGTTTGGACGTAGAAGCAGCGTTCGCTTCATTTCAGGCGCAAGTCGCCTTCCTCAAGGAAGTCGGTGCGCAGAATGTCGTCGTCGCGGAACTAGCCAATGCCGTCAACCAGGTTCGCACCAAATCCGTTTTGAACGACCGGCCCAAGTTGAATACGGCCCAGTGGTTTCTCCTGACCGAGCTTCTCGATCGGGCAGGCGAGTATGCAAAAGATCAAGGGATGCAGCTCAGCTATCATCCACACGTCGGTACGTGCGTGATGACCGTAAAGGAAACCGAGCGGTTGCTGGATCACACCAATCCCGACTATGTGGGACTTTGCCTGGATACCGGGCACCTTTGCTATGGCGGTGCCTGTCAGAAAGAGATCGTGGAGCTAACCAGGAAATACGCCACCCGTATTACGCATGTCCATTTGAAGAATGTTCGCCGGGCAGTGCTCCCGGACGCCAAGGATTACAGCTTCTATCAGGCGATCAAGAGCGGGATTTTCACTGTACCCGGCGACCTGGACGGCGCATTGGATCTGGATCCGATCATGGAGATTCTCAAGGAAGCTAAATACGACCGGTGGATCGTCATCGAAGCCGAACAGGCTCCGGCAAAATACGATCCATGCAGACCGCAAATTCGCACTCCGCTGACTTACGCACGAATTGCTCGGGCATATCTACGTAAACATCTGGGTTATTGACATGAGCCCGGCCACCAACCGCGAGATCTATTTCAGCTTCTTTATGTTCACGGCGGATTTGCAGCCGGAAAACACAAGTTATACCCAAGTTCTGATCAGGCATCTTGATGAGCTTGCCAAAAGGGGCTTCGACGGCGTCGATCTGCATATCGCCGCAAGGGCAGCGACCGTCAAGCATTCGGATGAGATCGAAAGCTATCGCCGGCTGAAGAAGGCCTTCGACGACGCCGGCTTCAAAAACATGAAATTCGCCACCAATGTTGTAACCACGCAGTTCTTTGATCCGACGTCACCTTATAAAGAGCAGCGGGATCGCGCCCTTTTATACCTTAAATCGCGCGTCGACATTACATCGGTGTTGGGAGGGGATTCGAATGAACCAATCATGTCGGGGCCGTTCATCTATCCCTACGGTGCATTTCCGTTTACGGACCTTGGAGAACCGATCTGGAGTGACGCCCTTTTGGATTGGATGAGGCCGCGATATCAAGCAGCGCAGCCCATCATTGAGGAACTGACGGTCTACGCGCAGAAAAAGGGAGTGAAACTCGCCATCGAGCCGGTCAAGAGTTGGGAAACGCCTCCGCCGAACATGGTCTCAGAGGTGCTGAATTTCCTCGATGGCGTCAAAAAGGCTCCCTGCGGCGTAACGGTCGATACAGCGCAGGTTTTGATGGAAAGTCAAGGACCTGTCGTTTTCAAAGAAAATGTGGCCCGTGCCTTCAATCCGGACCCGCATAAGGATCGGCTGTCCTACATCCATATCTCCGCACCGGACCGTGGTGCGATCCACGACAGCTGGATCCCCTGGGACATCATGTTGCGCGAACTCGAACCGATTTACCGAGGGCCCTACTTGCTGGAAGTGTTCAATGCGATTCCGCCGTTTGACAGTTCGATGAGAATGACGCGCCGGCGCTTTTGGCGGCCGGGCGAGGACCCCGACGGGCCGACAGAACTAAGCGCGTACTATATCGCCGAGGCTGCGCTAAAGGAGCTTCAAACCAGGATTGATCGCGTTTGGCATGATCTGTCGAAACGTTCTCCCCGCCCGGGAAAGGTCTGATGGGCAAAAGGCCTTGTAACGCCGACGCCGAGTGCTGCGTGAACTGGACGTTGCGAAGGACTAGCCGTTTTGGGGACCGTACGAATGACAACGTTGCAGTGTGAGAAATACGTATTCAGTCATTGAGGTTTTCCATGTCGACTCAATTACCGGATCCCATCATTATCCCGAGCAAAGCAGGTGATGCGCTTATTCATACGTTCGTCGCAGGTTTTACGGGCGACAACATTGCGAATGCAACACATATCATCGAAAGCAAGAACATCCTCGTTCTCGTTGATGGCCAATTTCTCGCTCCGTATGCGACGCAATTCAGAGCATACGCCGACAGTCTTCGAAAGCCGATAGAGAGATTGTATCTTTCACACCGGCATCCCGATCATTGGTTTGGATTGGGGACGGCCTTCGGCGATGTTGAGATCTACGCGTTACAGGAGACGATCGACTTTATTAAGCAACACGGAGAGGAGTCGAGACAGGATCATTTGGAGAAAATGGGTGGTCTTGCTCCGAAAAATATTGTTGTCCCCCAGAACGTGGTCAAGCGGGGTACGGAGACGGTCGATGGAATCACATACGTGTTCGATAAAGTAATCGATACCGAAATTGATTTCCTTCTAACCATGCGACTGCCTGAACTACAGGTCTGTATTCCGCAAGACCTCATCTACAGTGGCACGCATCTCTATCTGACTAAAGACTTCGGAAATTGGATCAAGGTGCTGCAGAAGATGTTGGCATCGGATGACAAATTATTTCTGGCGGGTCATGGTTTCCCAGCCAATAGAACCGAGGTTGCCAAAAATATCGAGTACCTGTCTGCCGCCAGTCAGGCAATGGCGCGCGGATTGAACAAAGACGATTTCAAGGAACATTTGCTTCGAAGGTATCCTGGACGTTTATGCCCGGGGATATTCGATATCTACCTTCCACGCCTATTTGACGCTGCTAGTCAGTTCTAACAGTCATGCCATCATAACCAGCGGCATCTTCCGATCGAAGAAAGTAGGGCGTAGCGACAATGAGCGATCAAACGACAGTAGGGCAATATCTGGTCGACAGGCTCTTGGAGTTGGGCCTGCGACACCTGTTTTCCATCCCGGGTGATTATACAATCGGATGGATGGATCGCTATGTGACGCCTAGCGAAATCAAGGTGATATCGGAAGTCAATGAACTCAATGCGGGCTATGCAGCCGACGGATACGCGAGACAAAAGGGACAAAATGGAATCGGTGCGCTCTGTGTGACGTACTCCGCTGGCGCATTATCTGCAGCCAATCCAATTGCGGGTGCTTATGCCGAGCGGGTTCCGGTTGTGCTGATCAACGGCGCTCCGAGCATCAAAAAAACCCTCGCATTCGAGCAGACCGGCTACAGCGCGCACCATTTCATCAGTGGACGTCAAACGGATCTTCAGGTTTTTGAGTATATCACGGCGGCCGCGGTCAGAGTAGACGATCCCCATCTTGCACCCATGCAGATCGATTACGCGCTGACCCAATGCATTACGGAAAGGCGCCCCGTCTACATCGAACTTCTCGAGGACATGGTTGACTTGAACTGCGAAAGCCCGACCGTCAAACTCAAGCCGGCGAAGATGAAGTCAGACGGCGGGGTTCTTATAGCCTCAATCGAAAAAGTGAAAGCCGCATTAGAAAGCGCCGCAAGGCCGCTGATCTGGCTCGGTGCGGAGATCGATCGATTTGGGCTTGAAAAACAGGCAAAGGCCCTGATTGAGCAACTGAATATTCCGTATGTCACCCAGCTTATGAGCAAAGCGGTTTTGCCCGAGAACGATCCTTATTTTATCGGGGTTTTCGTTGGCAAATCATCGTCGGACACCGTTCAGGACCTGGTTAGAGATTCCGATTTTATTCTCGCGTTAGGTGTTTGGCTGACGGATATCAACACGCTGGGCTGGCCTCCTGACATCGACAAGACCGCATTTGTTTCGTTTGGTACCGTTAAATTTGGGACCTACTTTGGCCCGCAGGTCTCTTTGGAAGATTTCATGGAGGGCTTGCTAGCCGCAGGTATTTCTCCAAGAAGCGAGCCTCTCCCGCAGCTACCGGGTGATGCAGGGTGCAAGATAGGTTTGGATCAAAGAATCACCTACCAGGGATTTTATGACTTCATTCCGAAGTATATTACCGACAGGACGATCGTCGGCGCCGATGCAAGCTTGAACTATTTTGGAAGTCTGTTGCTTAAAGTGACGGCGGCGAGGGGCTATTTTTCGCAGTCATCCTACTCTTCCATCGGCTATATCGCACCGGCCGCGACCGGTATTTGCTTGGCCAGGGCGTCCGATCAAAAAGTGCCTGATCAAAGAGTGATGGTCTTTACGGGGGATGGCGGCTATCAAATGACCGCCTTCTGCGTTGCAACGCAAACTCGTTTCAAGCTCAACCCGATCATCTTTGTCATGGACAACGGAGTTTTTGCCGTAGAGCAATGGCTCGCGGACGCATCAGTCTTCAAATCTAGCACTGACAAGTTCAAAGACGGGCTGGATGTACACAGGTGCTCCTACTTCAAGATGTCGGAAGTCGTCGGTTGTATGGGACGGAGAGTCACCACCTATGGCGAACTAGAAACTGCAATTAACGAAGCTCTGACGAAGGATGATATCCCGTCCATCATTCACGTGGAGTTGGAGCCAAAATCAATTCCGAAGAATGCGGAATGGAAGGCATTGATAGACGGAATCCACGGAGGGGGAAGCTAGAGCCACCGAGATTGTGGGAGTTCTGCATTCACGCTCTTGAGAAGCGGTGAGCGCGCTTTATCGCCTAATGCCTATCGCTATATCCCGATCGAATTCGGCGTCTTCCGTCGTAAATCGATCTCTTCGATGTAAAGAACCCAAGCGAGGTTTCGGATAATTGAACGAAGGGAGTTAATAAAATGGATCCAAATCGGGTCCCTGAACCTTTGTTGTCCGCAAATCCGGCGCCCGCCGGTCCGGGCGTGCAACCATTCTGGGCGCGAGCCGACAAGGATGGTGTGGGCACGGCAATGTCGTGGTCAAGCCAGTTATGGTTCACAATGGCGAAGGGCGTGATTACGGAGATCTATTTTCCGGACATAGATACTCCGCAGGTTCGGGATATTCAATTCCTCGTAACGGATGGCTCTACGTTCTTCCACGACCCGAAGGTCGATTACCACCACGAGTGCAAGCCGATTCATCCTGAGGCTCTGGGTTATCGGCTAACCAATACCGCGATCGGCCAGGCTTACAAAATCATTCATGAGGTGATTTCAGAACAGGGCGCGTCGACTTTGCTTATTCGGACGAAACTCGAAGGTGATGCGAATCTCTTGAAGAAGCTGCGAGTGTACGCTCTGCTCGCGCCACACATCGAGGGCGCCGGCTCTGGCAATTCCGGCTTCGTGGCCCGCACCGGCGCGGGAAATGTACTTGCCGCTTATCGTAACAATACCTGGTTAGCCATGGGGGCGAATCTCGGTTTCAGCTCGACGAGCTGCGGTTACGTTGGTGTCAACGACGGCTGGCAAGACGTTATTGGGCGCCGGCGACTGCCAGAGTGGAACTATGACTGCGTGTTCAACGGCAATATCGCACTCATGGGCGAGATCGATCTCAACGGGGCTACCGAGTTTGTCCTCGCGTTGGCTTTCAGCCCCGGCGACGCGGACACGCCAAACGCCTCGCTGACGGCCCTCTTCGAAGCTCTAAGCAGTCCGTTCGAAGCTCCCGCGGGGTCGTACAGCCATCTCAGCGCATTTTTAGCGGGCTGGCAGGAGGCGAAGAGTGGCTGGGATTTCCAACCCGCCGCTCACGCCACGTTCGACGCCGCGCGACTCTTCAAGATGAGCTGCAACGTCTTGCTTGCGCACGAAGACAAGCGGTTCAACGGCGCACTAGTAGCCTCGTTGAGTATTCCCTGGGGTGAAGCCAACGGCGATAGCGACGGTGGATATCATCTCGTATGGCCTCGAGATATGTCGCAGAGCGCGAGTGCTCTGCTGGCCGCCGGTGAGACCGACCTGCCGTTGCGTGGATTGTTGTTTCTGGCGGCGACTCAAAAGCCGGACGGAAGTTGGAGCCAGAACTTCTATATCAGCGGTAAGGGCCATTGGCTTGGCACTCAGCTCGACGAATATTCATTTCCGATTCTGCTCGCTCACCGAGTACGCGTCGAGAAGGCGTTGCAGTTCTTTGATCCGAGGTCGATGGTGATGGCCGCCGCTCGAGCATTGATCGCGGGCGGCCCGTCCAGCCCAATGGAGCGCTGGGAGGAAAATGCTGGATACTCTCCATCCACCCTCGCTGCGAATATTGCAGCGCTCGTCTGCGCCGCGGATTTCGTCAGTCAAGAACCCGAGGATCAACCGACAGCGGAGTTTCTGCTCGATTACGCAGATTTTCTCGAGTCCCATCTGGAGCAATGGCTGGTCACGACCAAAGGCGATCTATTGCCGGGCATTCCACGGCACTACATTCGTCTTCTCCCTATCGGAGATCCTGCCTTGCCGGAGCCAGATCCCGACGATGCAATAATGTATCTCAAAAATGTGTCTGGTCCGAACGCGTTCCCGGCGCGGAACATCGTGGACGCGGGTTTTCTGGAGCTGGTCCGGTACGGCATTCGTGCGCCGCGTGACCAACTGATTGAGGACTCTCTGAAGGTCGTGGACGCCTCGATCAAAGATGACCTGCCCGGCGGCCCTTGTTGGAGGCGATACACACATGACGGCTATGGCCAAACCGATAGCGGTGGTCCTTTCCGAGATGTCGGCGTCGGCCGTCCCTGGCCATTGCTCACGGGTGAGCGAGGACACTACGAGTTCGCCGCGGGTCGGGATCCATCCATCTATATAGAAGCGATGGAGGCGTTTGCCGGTGACCGAGGTTTGTTAGCCGAGCAGCTTTGGAACGCGAAGGACCTGAATACACCGACTATAAATCTGCAGCGAGGCGGCGCCACGGGATCGTCCATGCCGCTTGCATGGGCGCACGCCGAATATATCAAGCTGGTGCGCTCGGTTTCGGACGGTAAACCCTTCGATCGAATCCAGATTGTAGCCGATCGCTACTTAAAGAAACACAAACCAAGTCCGCTCGAGATCTGGAACCGGAATCGGCAAATCCCCGCTATCCCTCGAGGAAGGACTCTTCGAATCCAGTCTGTCGAGAAGTTTGACCTCCATTGGTCCCGGGATGGTTGGACGACGGTGCAAGATACTAACGCGACGGCCACCGCCGTCGGTATTTTCTATGCAGATATCGCCACTGACCAGCACGCGAGAGGGCCGATAGTATTTACGTTCTATTGGCTGGATAGCACGCACTGGGAAGGTCGAGACTACGAGGTCAACCTACTTTAGTCCGTTTTTCCGGATGTGTCGCAAACGTGGGAGCCAGGTGCTATAACCTAGCAACGAAACGAACGAGAGCCGGGCTGAAGATTTTATCGCGAGGAAGATAATCATGCGCAGCCGCAAGGACGCACATCAAGCCCTACAGGATCGCAATAGTAGGCACCTGCGAGGAGATTGGGCCGCCTGTGAGACGACCGCATGGCAACGTTAAAGCTGTATAAGTACCGCGCTGTCAACGAATGGTCACTTCAGACGATTCGTTCTACTCAAATGTGGTTTTCGCTACCCGCAAAGCTGAACGATACTTTTGAGTTTAGCGTCCCTGTCTTCATTTCGATGAGCCCAAGAGAACTGGTTGAACATTACGAAAAGAGGTTCGCGATCGACTACGTGGCGCCGAAGCTCCTGGAGTTGATGACGAAACATGGGGACTCGAACAGTTTTCCTGCTTCGGATGAGTTCGTTCAGGCGTTTCTCATTAATGGAAATGAGGAAGATCGTAGCCTTTACGCTATCGCAATGATCCACTTCCTAAAAAAACAGGGGCTCACGTCGGAGCAGATCGCCAAAAGGACGAAACTGGATTCCGACAACGAGCTAAGCAAACGCCTCGAAACCGAGCTTAGAGAGAGCTATTACCGCAATCAGTCGATTGGGTTTGAATTCGGTGTTTTGTCTCTGTCGGCCCGTCACGACAATCCGCAGATGTGGGCTCATTATGGAGACTCATGCAAAGGCATTTGTATTGGTGTGAACTTTGAAGTTGACCGGCTCCTGGACGACCCAGGACTCATCCCAATTTGGGTGAAGTATGCTGAAGAATTGCCGTTGCTCGACCCGGCGAAGTTCTTTGATCGCACAGGGAAAAACAGGTTAGAGATGTTGAAAACGTTCTACGGCACGAAGCACGAAGCCTGGTTCCATGAAGCCGAGTTCCGTTTACTGTCGCGACGGGGAGAAATTTCACTGACGATACCGGGTCAGATTACAGAGGTCATTCTGGGTGAGAAGATTGAACGTGGTGCTGTCGAACAAGTCGTGGCGGCCGTCGAATCCGGGGGGCAGGACTAAACTTCTCAAAATGATGAGAGAGCCAGGGACCTGGCGATACCGCGCATACGAATTGGTCAGGTAGCGTTACAAGTCGCTGATCTGATCGGCTGCCTCGCTCGCCGTCGGTATGGTGACGGTGAGGTTATCGAGTTTACGGTTGTTGCAGACGGCTTCCCTGTTGCGCGGTTGGCTGCTGTTATGCAAACTGCAGTCTGCCAAACGCCAAGTTGAGCTCCAATTGAGGCTCGTTTCTGCGGCACCGAGAATATGGTGCCACCTCCAGGTGCATAGTGGCTGACTATGGATCTTACATCATGGATATCTGCCGCCGCGTCTCTCATAAGGTGGTTAATCTTCCGCTTGCCGTTGGCCTTTTCAATACCGTTCGCAAGTATATCTGCGTTATGGATTTTCGCGGGCTTTCCTCTCGTAATCCGATCACTTATTAAGCCTGCTACTCAGGGGCTGATCGCGTATTTTGAGTTGCCAGAAATATTGAGCGATAATCTTCGTTCAGTTTTCGAGGCGTCGGTCGTGATCCTGCTGTTTTCAGCAGGCCCGGTACTGGCGTACAACCTCTCCGCTTTTACAAATTGGGTGCTGGTCCGTTCAAAGTTACGCGCCATCCCATACAGCGACGGATCGCCACAAGTACCAGAAAAGATAATCGGGCTGGAGCCAGACCTGTTCTCCAACGTCGAAAAGATCGGGATCGTCCTGGCTGGTGGCGGGGCCAGAGCTGCTTTCCAGGCAGGCGCAATGAAAGCAATATATCAACTGCTTGGAGAGCACCGTGCGCTGGAGAAAGTGAAGGTAATCTCTAGCACATCCACGGGATCTTGGAATGCGTTGTTCTGGCTTGCAGACCTCATCATGCCGCAAGGTGGCTGGAATGGCCGCGGTGTTCATGAGAATTGGTGGCGATCAATCAGTGTCAAATCGTTGATCGCTCCTTCCTGGTACATACCATTTTTCAGAAATTGCTTTCTTTCTCCCGAGCCTTGGCGGCAGGTTTTTGACCACCTGTTTGGACGGGAAGATGTGAGGGAGCGACTCATCAGTACAAAGATCCACTTCTATATGACCCGGTCCAATATCGGAGCTGGAGAGCTTGATTGTGTAACGAACAAT
Source organism: Bradyrhizobium sp. Arg237L (assembly GCF_029990105.1). Classification (NCBI taxonomy): domain Bacteria; kingdom Pseudomonadati; phylum Pseudomonadota; class Alphaproteobacteria; order Hyphomicrobiales; family Nitrobacteraceae; genus Bradyrhizobium; species Bradyrhizobium sp. Arg237L. The sequence goes on from NZ_JAQMIL010000008.1 coordinate 33,194, forward strand.
ACCGCGCCGCCATCGATAGCGCGAGTTCGTTACGAGATCGCGCATGCTGACGAGCCGGATAGGTTTTTGGACACCATCAAGTGTGGGGTTTTTGCTTCGATGGATATGCCACCATTATTTCCATATTCGAAAATTGAAAACAGATTATTCGAGGATGGAGGGGTCATCGACAACCTGCCTATCACCTTTCCTGCTTTGGAAGGATGTGACCTTATATTTATTCTGCCTCTCAATGCAGATTTCGAAGCCGATATAAATCAACGGTCCCTGGTGCACCGTTTCAAGCGTGTTATGGATGTTAGGCAGGGAGCCCTGGAGCGAAGTGGGTTCAAATTGGTGTATCTTTACAATGAGCTTGCGGCTCTGCGGCAATGCTTGGAGGGGGCAGCAACGAGCCGGCCGCCCGAAGCTGCTTTAGATCCATCGAGTGATAGTTTTCGAGAAGCAACGCCACTCGATAGAGCTCTCGCGCGACGGAATCGCCACATCAATGTCTTTGCTGTTTGCCCGAATAAGCAGTTCGTAGATGCTTCAATAGATACGTACGAGATTTGGAAAGCCGAGGAAGCAGGAATTGCCTTTGAGGTAATGTACGACAGTACGGCACGCCTGCTTAGGAGATGTTCATTCGATGCACCGCAGAACACAGTACGCATGGCACTAATTAGCCGGAACGGTAGTGTGCTCTGGGATGAGAACTTCTGACGAGACGAGCCGAACGAGCTGTGTTGCCTCCTCAAACACTTGAGCTGTTGCGCGTGAGGGCTGGGGGACAGCCACGAGGCAAGATGAGTCAATCAGGAGCCGCTAGCTGCCCCAACTGCGGCGTCGTCGGCTCGTTAGGGCCCACGACGAGCAGTACGATGCCGAAGATGTAATCCACGAATTGGGCGCTTCGACGTGTCATTCATCGTCTGATCAGCGGACTTCTGCGCGCACGGTGTGTGATGGCGCGGATGGCACTTCCCCAGCTGGTGCGTGTGGATCGACCGCACATCGTTCATTTGGAGCGAAAATAGTTAAGGCAGGATCGTGTTCGGCGTAACAGGGCTGTGCTTCCAATACTGGATAAGCGAACTCCGTCGCTGCGCCAGTGGATTGGCGGAATCCAGAGGCGCCACAGAGGCTCTTTCAGGAGCAGGTCCGATGTTTGCGCTACGCTTGCGCACCGGAGGTGAGGTTTGGACCTTGAAGAAGAACAAACATACCCCTCAGGATAAGCCGTTCCAACGGTGGATGGATCCGTCGTAGAGGCTAGGAGTCCTTGCTATTCGTGCTGCTGAGCTCGCGCATATTCTCAGGGCTCACCTTGATTGAAGGGGGCCTGCGCGTCGGCTTTGTCGCGGAAAGCCGACCCTTGAGCTCCACATGGCCTTCGGGAGGCGTAAGATGCTTCAGATTATCGCGCAACAACTGCGCAAGTGTGGTTGGGGCGCTCATGGCAATCCTCTGATGTAAGCAGAGTGTAGGTATTTCCGTCGAAAAATCAAGCAGTTTCCGGCTGCGAACAGTATTAGGGGATACGGCCGAGCCAGTCGGGGAGCGGATCAGGGTGGCGCACCGGGTGCGCCGCTCCTAGCGCGAAGTTTACCGTTGCCCCGCCGTCACTCCTCCCGTCGAGCGTGAACTGTTCGACCAGCCGGCTGGTCAGCGTCAACAACAGGGCGTGATCGCCCTTCGGCAACCGGAGTGACCGCGCTTTTCCCGTCGGCTCCTTCCAAAGGGCAATCTCGCGGCTCTCCGGATCCGCCGGCATCGATGACCGCCTCACCATGCCAAGCGACGTGAGGGTGAGCACTGCGGAGCCCGGATCGTCCGCCAGCACTGTCGCATAACGGCCCGGCCAACGTTGTTCCAGTTGCGGACCGTCCATCAGCAGCGCGATGACCAAATTGGGGCCGATCGAGTTCATCACGGTGAGCACGGGATCATAGCGGGCAAGGTCTTCGCAGATGAGCACCGAGAGAGTGGCGTTGGACCGAAAGAGCATCACGTGGCATTCGCGGTGGCTAACATCGATCTGTTCCCACCACTTGAAGTGGGGATCGAGAACGTGTCCGAGCTGATAACGGCGGACCTGGTCATCGTCTAAACTCCAGCGATGATGCTTCGACTGGAACGAACGATCCATGATAAGCCCGTTGACGAAACGGTAGATTGCGGCGGAGTTGCGCGCGTCGGCTTCTTGATCGGTGACGACCCCTGTCACGAATAGGTCGAGCCTTCTATCGCGGGCAAGGATTTCCGCGACTGCTTTCGCGAAGTTCAGCGGCAATGCTGTTTCGGGTAGCACAATGGCGTTCACCGGTTCCATTTCCGGTTTGGCAGCATCGATCAATTCATTCAGGAATTTGGCGAACTGCTCTGGCGTCGTATCTCGCATCCACGCCCGCGGATCCAACCTGAAGACCTTGTCTTTAGTATTGCCGGGGAATTTGCCGACGACCGGGTTAAAACTCTTTCCCGGTATGGAATAGGGAAATGGCACGAGCAGTAGATTGAAGGCGTGAGGTTCGGGCTCCCCGCCAAGTTCGTCGGCAATGTGCCAATGAGTAGTCACATTGGCGATCGACGGCAATAGTGCGAGATGATGGGTGAGTGAACGGAGCGTGTAGCCGACAGTCGGCGTGCTTGTTTTCGGCTGAACGCAAAAGATTTCGGGCCTTACCCAGATGCAGAGACTGTGCGGCAGGTTGGGTAATACGTCACCTCCAATGGCAGATTGATCCATCTCCCAACGCTCTCGCCAGACATGATAGTCGCTGTAGACCAGGAACTGGATGAGCGTCGTCTGTGGCTCGCCCGCCGTGGCCTCGCCGGAGCGTGGCTGACGCGATTCCGGGGGATACGAGAATCCAATGCCGGCGCAAGCTTCGTCAGCGATGGCAAGCAGCTCGAAAACCAGTTTCTTCCATGCCTCGGCTTCCGCATCTTCGTCGTCGATTCGTGCAAATCGGATGCACGTTACAAGATGCCGCCAAGAGTCCTGGACGTGCTTCGGCGGCTTACCTGTCTTCGCCCATTTGTGTCCGGTCTCGCGTGTAAGATCGATCCATTTCTTGCTCGGAAGAAAGCGGCTGCCGATCCAATAGGATGTAAATGTCGATTCCGAGTAGAGGCCCGAGCGCTCGGCTACGGCCGCCATGGCGGCGAACAGGTCGGGCGGCCACTGACATACGGCGTTCCAGCTTCCATTTCCATTCGTGCCATCTGGTAAAATGATCTTGATGAAATCTAGGACAGAAAATTCCGTCGCTTGGCCGCTCATCGGTTTTGTGCCTCCAGCCCCGCCCGCACCTGCAGGCCTGCTTCAATGGCAATCTAACCAGTGCGCTAGTCGTAGCCGCCCGGACCACGCGAACGTGAGCAGCTGACGGCGCCGATCGCATCACCGTGCATTTATGGTGTATTTATATACTTTGCAATCGGGTGTGGTGGACTCTTTTGCGGAGTGATGTTGGAGTGCACACGGTCCGAGGATTGGCGCTGCTCTCGAGGCTCACGAGGACCTCGGCTCCCGACGACCGGTTCACGTAGTCGCTGCGGTATGGATTCGGTTGACACTTCGCCGGCGGCTCGGGTCTTGCGGCTTCGATCCCTCCTTGAGCCGCGCTACCGCGCTTCAAAGCTTTGACACGGTGCCTACAAAGGGCTTGGCGAGCCGCCAACGCCACCCGCCAAGCCAGCCGGACCTGTATAAGCCAGCGGTGGAGCAAGTTATTGCTCCGCAATCACTAAGAAATACAAAGCCATTTCAAATGCATATGAGTTCGTCGTTCTATTCTGAATGGCGCGCCATTCAGAACAGTGCGGCGAACTTTGAAGTCAGTAAGTCTTCAGGACTGCAAGCTTGCCGTTATCCGCGCGGTTCTTTGCCGCGAGCAGGATCTCTCTCATCTGCTTAACGACCGCTGGTTCAAGCGCCTCGATTTTCGCGGCAATCTGCGGGTCGAGGATGCCCTTCCGGCCGTAGCGCCCCCTAACATCGCTGACGTGCCCGAGAATACGGTCGCGCGTTCGCTGTGCAATTCCTTCGCTGTCGAGCCAATCGGCCATCAGGTGGCGTGTGCTATAAAGCGTCAAATCGGCACGGCTCAGCTTCAGAAGCTTCTTCGCGTATTGCCAGGACTTGCTAAGCGGCTGAGACCAGCGCTGAGTGACATCCTTCTCGTCGACGGCTGGCATACACCGGATGTCGGGGAGCTCGTCTTAGCCAATTTCAAAGAGTGTGATGTTGCTGAAGCCGTGGGTGGGGTAAACCCATCGTCCGAAGAACCGGGCAAGCCGACTTGCAAGGTGCTGCACGGGGCTGCTACACACCCTTCGTGTCGCTCCGATTTCGTCAGTCGTCTCAGTAGCCTGCCGGCGGCTCCAATCTGGCTGAGTACCCTCCCGCCCCAGCCAATTGAAATCACTCGGCAATCGCGCTTTGTTCAGGGACTTCATTCTGAACGGGTTTTAGCTGCCCATTCCGAACGTCTGTCGCCATTTCGTTCGCCAGCCTGTGCGCGCGCCGTTTGCGGGTTGCTGCGAGCACGCGCTTCTCGGTGCGCTTCGCGTAGCCGATATAGCTCCGCTGCGTCCGGTGTGCTGACAGCGCGCGACCCTGTCCGTCGGTCAGCTCTGTCTCCTCCAGCTCGGTCATGCCGCCGTGCCGGCAGGCGTCAAACGTGAAGTGCGATGGCAATCCCAGCTTCACACGCAAGCGCTGCACCTTGTGTTGCATCGTGCTGAAACCGAACGGCTTGGCCTTACCTTCCTCGACCTCGTACAGGATCATCGGGGTGCCGAGACGCTTCAAGTGCGACAGCACCTCCTCAGCTTCCTCATAAAACTTGACGTCGCCATCTTCGAGCGGATGGTCGACGATTTCGCCCGTCTTGTGATGCTCGATGCAGCCATGTGCAAAGGTGTAGACCTCGTCTCGCGTCACGGCCGGCTTTTTCTTTTTCACACGGGTCTTCATGGTGACGCCGACCCAGGGGTTCGGAACGTCCTTCGGAAATTCGTCCGGGAAGAGGCGGCGGAAGCAGAGCACGCGCGAACTGGACGGCCCCTAGTCAACGAGCCGCCACAGTTTTAGGTGCCGTCGCAGGGAGCAGGTCGGTCACGGCATTAGCGCGCTGACCATGGCCATACCAACGACGGTTGCGGCTTTTTGGCTTGCGGGCGGGCCGGGGTTGGCGCCGGCTTTTGCGCCTGGGCGACATTGGCCGACCGCCGCGGACGCGGCAGTGGTATTCCGGGCATAACCTTTGGCTCTTCGGGGCTCAGCTTTGGCTCTTCAGGCATCACCTTTGGCGCTGAAGCGTTGGCGATCACGCGGGCAAGTTGTTCCTGGCTTGCGTTGAGGCGCTCGGTGAGCGTCTGGTTTTCGCGCGCCATCTGGATCTGGATCGCCTTGATCTCATCGATGACACTGTTGTTACGCGCCATTTCTTCCTGGCTCGCCTTGAGTTGGCTCGCGACATTTTCATTGTCGCGGACCAATTGTTCTTGCCTCTCCTTGAGCTGTTCGACCGCTTGCCTCAAGGCAGCGAGGTCGCGCGTCATCGGCTGGAGCTGCTGCGCCAAGTCGGAAGACAGGGCGACGGCAGACGGCGCGGCGTCTTTCGGCGCGACTGCTTCCGGCGGGGCCTGCGTCAGAGGTGCTGGGTCCGAGGAGGCCATCATCGCCGTATGAGCGGAGGACGACCACCACCAAGCGGCAACACCAATGGATGCTGCCAACAGAGAGCAGACGAAAGCCACATAGCGCCAATTCGCCAATTGATGAATCGTTGCCGGCGGGGCGCGAGACGTCTTCATGCTGGTCGGCGGGGCCGAAGGACTGACTCCCGCTTCGAGCGCCAGGTTCGAAAGCTGCTCCGCGATCTGCCGTTCCGCGAGCCTGTCGTCCAGCGTGGAATCCATTGGTGCTCCGTGTCCAAAATACAATGGCACCCGTCTGAGAGCGATCCGCGCATCTGCGCTAGCTAACGTTCAACGGGACGCAGACGGGTTTTTGATCTACGAAGGTTCCCAGGGATGGGCATGCAGCTGCATGTCACGTTCGTCTTTTTTACCAGCTCGCCCCCGAACTGTACCGGCGTTTTTAACGCAGCCGAGGAGCGGAACTATCTTCACGGCCGGAAATACGGAATGAACCCTGACCCTTCACGACCGTGCCGCGTTTCGTCGCTTAGAACAGCCTAGGAAGGTCAAATATGCTTTATCTTTCAATGGGAGTTGACTGACACTCTCTCCGCGCGGCGTCAACTCGCTGCAGAGCCGGAATGTTCGGGTCGGGGGCGAGTCGCTTCCCCCACGCCTTCCGATTATTTTCCACGCCAGCCTACGATGTTGTGAGATTTCATGCGCTTGATGCAGTGCGACCGGCTGTAGCGCGAAGCAAGCTATTTTCTCGGGTGGTCTATCAAGTTCCGCTGGCTAGTGCGCCGCGTTCCGCACGGCACGCGTCGACTCTGAACACGGCTTGACGCGTCGTAACAAATTAGTCTACTTATGCAAGTGACGGTTGGCCGGGTGGCAACCTGCTTTTGCCGGGGACGCCCCGAGCATTCGGATGATCGAGCGCCAGAGGAGCGACGTTGGAGGCGATCAGGATCGAGCGGCGTGACAACATCGCGCATGTCACATTGAATCGGCCCGCGGTGAAGAACGCCGTGACGCTGGCGATGTGGCGTGACTTGTCCGAAATCTTCGCGCGCTTTGCCGGCGACCGGCACGTCCGCGCGGTCGTGCTCAGGGGTGAAGGCAGAGATTTCTCCGTCGGGGCCGATATCAGCGAGTTTGACACGATCCGGGACGACAGGCGCAAGAGTGCCGACTACGAGGTCGCGGTCGATGCCTGTTCCGGCGCGATCGCAGCGCTGGGAAAGCCTGTCGTCGCAGCCATTTCCGGCTATTGTCTCGGTGGCGGCTGCCATCTCGCGCTGGCCTGCGACTTCCGCTTCGCGGATCTGACCGCAACTATCGGGATCCCGTCCGCCAAGCTCTCCATCATCTACGGCGTTCACAGCGTGCAGCGGCTGCTGGCGCTGACCGGCCTCGCGAACGCCAGACGCGTTCTCTATTCCGGCGATCGCTATCCGGCCGAGCAGGCGATGTCGATGGGACTGATCGACGAGATCCATGACGATGCCGTGCTTGCGGCCGAACGATTTTTGCAGCGCCTCGCCGCCAATGCGCCGCTCTCGATCGCGGGCGCCAAATACATGCTGAACGGGATTTCGATGGGCGCCGGGGCTCTTGATTTGACGAAGGCGCAGCAGCTCATCGATGCTGCATCCGACAGCGAGGACTTCGAAGAAGGCCGAAGAGCCTTCGCGGAAAAAAGGCCTCCGCGGTTTCGCGGCGCATGAGAATGGCCGAGCGGGGAAGGAAACCAGCCTTGGAGGGCGAGCGCGATGAAGCCTGCCAAGTTTGACTATGTCGCGCCGACGACAGTGGATGGCGCGGTCGAAGCGCTGCGTGCGGCCAATGGCGAAGGAAAGGTCCTCGCCGGCGGCCAAAGCCTGCTGCCGCTGCTGAATTTCCGGATGGCGCGGCCGGCAGTGCTTGTCGATCTCAACGGCATCAAGGAGCTGTCGTTCATCGAGCTGCGAGGTGATCGCGTCGCGATCGGCGCGTTGACGCGGCATCGCGAGATCGAGCAGTCGCCGCTGATTGCCTCAAAACTGCCGGTGATGGCAGCGGCCATGCGGCATGTGGCGCACCTTGCGATCCGCAATCGCGGCACCATCGGCGGCAGCCTGTCGCATGCCGATCCCGCGGCCGAGTTGCCGATGCTGTCCCTGTTCTATGGCGCCGAACTCAGCGTTCACGGCCCGTCGGGCCGGCGTGCCATCGCTGCGGAAGACTTCTTCGTCGACGCGCTGACCAATTGCCTGGAGCCGGAGGAGATCGTGGTGGAGATCGAATTTCCGATCCTGCAACACAACGGCTGCGCATTCGAGGAGGCGGCGCGCCGTTTCGGCGATTTCGCGCTTGCAAGCATCGCCGTCTCGGTGCGGCGGAGCGAGGCCAGAATTGACGACGCGCGCGTTGCGGTAATGGGCGTCGCTGATACGCCGCTCCGGCTCAGGGAAGTGGAACGAGAGCTTGGTGCGATCGAGGTCAATGACCAAACACCGGATCGATTTGCGGAACTCGTGACGGCCAGCGTTTCCGCCAATGGCGACCTTCACGCATCGGCCGAGTACCGCCAGCATTTGCTGGGACAGTTGGCAAGGCGCGCCATGCAGACGGCATTGAGTGAGGTGATCCGATGAGCACGAACGTATCGGTGACGGTGAACGGCACGACATACGACATCGCGGACGTCGAGCCGCGCCTGCTGCTGTCGGACTTCCTGCGCGACACACTCGGACTGACGGGGACGCATGTCGGTTGTGAGCACGGGGTTTGCGGTGCCTGCACTGTGCTGATGAATGGCGACAGTGTGCGCTCCTGCCTGACGCTTGCCGTGCAGGCCAATGGCGCCGAGATCACGACGGTGGAGGGGCTCGGAACGCCGGAAATGCTCAATGTGCTGCAGGCCCAGTTTCGTGAGCACCACGGGCTTCAATGCGGCTTCTGCACGCCCGGGATGCTGATGACGGGCGAGGATCTGCTCCGGAAATATCCGCTCGCGACCGACGACGAGATCAGGGAAGGGCTGTCGGGCAATCTCTGCCGCTGCACCGGATATCAGAACATCGTCGCGGCGATCAGGAGTGCGGCTGCGCAGCGCGCGGAGAAAACATCATGAAGCTGAATTTCCTCGCCGCCGGACGTCTTCGCATGAAGAAGAGCATCTATGTCGCCGGCGCCGACCGCAGCGAAATGATCGATCTTCCCGTGAGTAGCGCCTTGATTCGGCACAAGCAGGGCAATGTGCTGTTCGATACCGGCTGTCACCCGTCCGTGGTCGACAATGTGGAGGAGCGCTGGGGTCCGCTCGCCAAGGTCATGAAGCCGCTGATGAGCGCGAACGAGACCCTGCTGCCGAGTCTCGCCTGTGTCGGGCTGGAGCCGGACGACATTGATATCGTCGTCAATTCCCATTTCCATCCTGATCATTGCGGCTGTAATCAGTTCTTCCGCAAGGCGACGATCCTCGCTCACACCAAGGAGATCGAAGCCGCTAAGGCGCCAGGCGCCGAAACCGCGGGCTACCTCCGCGCGGATTGGGACTACGGACAGCCGATCGAGCCGCTGAATGGCGAGAAGGATGTCTTCGGGGATTCCAGCGTCGTGCTGGTGCCGCTACCGGGCCATACGCCTGGCTCGCTCGGCGCGCTGGTGAGCCTCGACCGTGATGGTCAGTTCCTGCTCGCTTCGGATGCGGTCAGCCTGCGCCGAAATCTCGATGCCGATACTCCGCCCCGCAACACCTGGAATGTCGACGAGCAATTGAAGACGTTCGCGGAAGTGCGGCGGATCGAGAAGGCCGGCGCGGCAGTGATTTGCGGCCATGACGACCAGCAATGGCAGGGCCTCCGCAAGGGGAACGATGGCTATGAGTAGCGACAGGCGTGCTCAGCCGTCGGATGCGTTGCGCCCCCGGAACGTCGGCGCGCCCATCAAGCGCACGGAGGACCCACGCCTCTTGACCGGGCGCGGCGAATATTCAGCCGACCGCAAGCCGGACCGGCCGCTTCATGTCGCCTTTCTACGGAGCGGACAGCCGCATGCGCGGATCTCCCGCATCGACGCCACCGTCGCGCAGGCAGCGCCTGGCGTGGTCGCCGTGTTCACGGCGGATGGCATCGCGGGGGACTTCAAGCCGGTGATTCCGGTCTCGCGCATGCCGAATTATTACGCGACGCCGATCCTTCCTCTTGCTTCCGGCAAGGTCCGCTATGTCGGCGAGGCCGTTGCAGCCGTCATCGCCACCTCGCGCTATCTCGCGGAGGATGCGATCGAGTTGATCAAGGTCGACTATGAGCCGCTCGGCGCGATTTCGCGCGCAGAACTTGCGGTTGCCGATGACGCGCCGCTGTTGCACGAGGAGGCGGGCAGCAACGTCCTGATCGCGCGCGAATTCAAGAAGGGCGACGTTGCCGCTGATTTGAAGGCCGCCGCGGTGAAGGTCGGCGGTCGGTTTGAAATGACCCGCAAGGCGCCTCTTGCGATGGAGCCGCGCAGCTATACGGCCGAATACGAGAAGCGACGCGACGCCATCACGCTTTACACGTCGTCGAACATTCCCGGGATCGTCCGTGACGCAATTTCCGAGTCGCTCGGCCTTCCCGGTCATCGCCTGCGCGTGGTGGCGCCCGATGTTGGCGGAAGTTTCGGTTCGAAGGGCTCGCTCTATCCGGAGGAACTCCTGATCTGCATCGCGGCGCGCAAGCTCGGCCGCTCGCTCAAATGGACGGCGGATCGCCTGGAAGATGTCAGCAGCTCCAGCCAGGCCTTTGCCGAGATCGTCGATGCCGAAATGGGATTCGACGCAAACGGCGTTGCGACCTCGCTGCAGGCCGATGTCATCGGCGATGTCGGAGCCTATTCGATCTATCCGTGGACGTGCGGGCTCGAGCCGGTCCAGGTCGTCAGCTTCCTTCCCGGCCCCTACAAGATCGCCTCCTATCGGGGTGTCGTGCGCGGCGTCGCCACCTGCAAGCCGCCGACCGGTCCCTATCGCGGAGTAGGCCGGCCGATCTCCGCCTTCGTCACCGAACGTTTGATGGATCTTGGCGCGAGGGTGCTTGGCCTCGATCCGCTCGAGATCAGGCGCCGCAATCTGGTGCAGCCCGACGAATTCCCGTATCGGATTGCGTCCGGCATCATCTGGGACAAGACGGGTTTCGTCGAATGCCTGGACGCGGCTGCCGAGGCTGCCGGTTACGAACAGCTCCGCGCCCAACAAACAGATGCGCGCAAGCAGGGACGCCTGTTCGGCATCGGCATCGCCAGCTATGCCGAGTTGACCGGAATTGGTTCGCGGATCGCGGTGGCGCCGGGAATGCCGATCAATACCGGCTCGGAGACGGCGAAGATCACCATTGACTCGACCGGCGCCATCACCGCGGCTTTCGGGGTCGCCTCTCACGGGCAGGGGCTCGAAACCACGCTGGCCCAGATCGTCGCCGACGATCTCGGCGCAAGGTTCGAGGATGTCCGCGTGATCCAGGGCGACAGCGATGAGGTGCCGATGTCGACCGGCACTTATGCGAGCCGGAGCGCCGTGCTAGGCGGCGGCGCGGCCAAGCATGCGTCGTTTCTGCTGCGGGACAAGATCAGGCGCGTCGCCTCGTATCTCCTGGAAGCCAATCAGGACGATATCGACGTCAGCGACGGCAAGGCCGTCGTCATCGGCACTGATCGCGCGGTGACGTTCAAGCAAGTCGCGAAGGCCGTCTATTCCGACATGAAGACCTTGCCGGTCGAAGCGCGCGAGGAATTGAGCGCGGCCTACACCTACGATCCCATCAATGGAACGACCGCGGCAGCCACCCACATCGCCGCGGTGGAGATCGACCCGGCGACGTGCTTCGTACGAATTCTGAAATACGTGGTCGCAGAGGATTGCGGGAAGATCATCAATCCGATGATCGTTGACGGCCAGGTGCATGGCGGCGTGGCGCAGGGCATCGGCGCGGCGCTGTTCGAGGAATTGATCTACGACGATGACGCTCAGCTCCTGAGCGCGAGCCTGGTCGACTACGTGATCCCCTCCGCGCCCGAAGTGCCGGTCATGGACGTCGTCCATATCGAAAGCGAGTCAGCGGTGGCCGGCGGATTCCGCGGCATGGGCGAGGGCGGCACGATCGGCGCACCGGCTGCCGTCGCGAACGCGATCGCCGACGCGCTGTCGCCGCTCGATATCGATGTTTCCATTCTTCCGATGACTCCAGAACGCATCTTTCGGCTCCTGGAGCAGGCCAGGTTCAAATCAAGAGGACAAGCTGATGAGTGATCTCAAGGGACGTGTCGCCCTCGTGACGGGAGGCGGACGGGACGTCGGCGCCGCCATCTCGAAGATGCTGGCGGAAAAGGGCGCGAGCGTCGCGGTCAACTATCACAGCTCGAAGGCCGAGGCTGAGGCTGTTGTCGCCGAGATTGCAAAGGGCGGCGGCAAGGCCAAGGCCTATCAAGCGGATATTTCGGACGCCGACGTCGTCAGGAAAATGGTCGAAAGCATCAGGAGCGATTTCGGCGGACTCGACATCCTCGTCAACAACGCCGGATTGGTGTTCCGCAAGCGCTTCAGCGAAAGCACGCCCGAGGACTGGAAGAAGCAGATCGACACCTGCCTCTACGGCGCGCTGAACTGTTCCCACAGCGCCGGACCGCTGCTGGAGGCATCAGGTCGCGGCCGCATCATCTCCATCATGGGAGACTCCTCGCGGGTCGGCGAGTCCGGTCTTGCGCTCGCGGCCGCCGCGCGCGCCGGCACGATCGCGCTGATGAAATCGCTCGCCCGCGAATGGGGACGTTCGGGCGTCACCGCCAATTCGATCTCGCTCGGCCTTATCGAGACCGCACACGACAAGACATGGGTGGACGCCAACCGCGACAAGCTGGTCAAGGCCTACGCCATCCGCCGGCTGGGATTGCCGTCCGACGTTGCGCCGCTGGTGACGCTGCTCGCATCCGATGCCGGAAGCTGGATCACCGGACAGGTGATCAGCGTCAACGGTGGATACAGCATGGTCTAGGAGAACGACGATGCTGCAGGTTGATTTGATCGCGCCGATCGCAACTCTCCTCGATCGTCACGCCAAACAGCGGCCCGGGAACGTGGCGTATTCGGATTCGTCGCGGGAGGTGACGTATGCGAACCTCGCCGAACACACCGCTGCGATCGCGGCCAATCTGGCGAAGGCCGGGCTGAAGGAAGGCGGCAAGGTTGCGATCTATCTGCCGAACGGCGTCGACTGGATCGAAGCCTGCTTCGCGGCCTTGCGCGCCGGCGCGGTCGTGGTGCCCATCAGCTTCGATGCGGCGGAAGGCGAGATCAGCTATCGCCTGACCGATGCCGGCTGCAGTCTTGTCATCACCGCGGCCGCAAGGAAGGAGCTAATTGGCAAGATCTGCCGTGATGCCGGAATCTCGCCGACAATCATGTTTGCCGGCACCGACGCGGCGAAAGCGGGGATGGCGCTGGCTGACCTCGCAACCGGCAGCGCCGCCAGGCCACTCGATCCCGACGATATCGACCGTTCTTCCTTCATCATCTACACCTCCGGCACGACGGGCCGGGCGAAGGGCGTGTTGCTATCGCTGCGCAGTATGCTGTGGATCGCCGCTTCATGCTGGGCGCCGATCTGCGAGCTGACCGAGAAAGACGTCGTGCTGTCGCCGCTACCGCTGTTCCACTCCTATGGTCTCAATCTCTCGGTGCTCACCGTGCTCGCGGTCGGCGCGAGCGAGCACATCATGGAGAGGTTCTCGCCGCAGCAGGCGCTCGATCTCCTGCAGACCGGGAAATATTCCGTTCTGCCCGGCGTGCCGACGATGTTCCACTATCTCCTGCATCGTGCGCAGGAGACCGGCGTCGAACGCCTCGGGTCCATCCGCCTCTGCATCTCCGCCGGCGCCATCATGCCGGCGACGCTGAACAAGGCGTTCGAGGAGCACTTCAACACGCGGCTGCTCGATGGCTACGGCATCACCGAAACCTCCACTATGGTCACCATGAACTGGCTGCACGGCGCGAGGCCGATGGGCTCATGCGGGCTGCCTGTGCTCGGCCTCGCCGTGCGTATCGTCGATCCATCTTCGCTCGAGGATGTCGCTATCGGGGAGGAGGGCGAGCTGATCGTGCGCGGACCGAACCTGATGCGCGGTTATCACAATAAGCCCGCGGAGACGGCGTCCGCGTTGCGCAAGGGCTGGTACCATACGGGCGATCTCGCGAAATCGGACGCCAGCGGTTACCTCACGATCACGGGCCGCATCAAGGAGCTGATCATCCGCGGCGGCCAGAACATCGCGCCAGCGGAGATCGAGGAAGTCGTGGTGCGGCACCCGCAGGTGACCGATTGCGCGGTCGTCGGCATCAAGCACGCGACGCTCGGCGAAGTGCCGTGTCTGTTCGTCGTGGCCAAGACCAATGAGCTGGATGTTGCTTCGCTGATGGCCCACTGCAAGGCCCATCTCTCATCCTACAAGATCCCCGAAGCCACCCATCTCGTGTCGGAGATCCCGCGCACAAGCTCGGGGAAGATCATGCGCTTCAAGCTGGTCGAGGCGTTGGGCCGGGCGTAATCCGCCAATCAGGAGTCGACGGAGCGCGGTCCCAGGGCGCCAAAGGCCTTGGGATCGTAGGTCAGCTTGTAGCGCATGTCGGCGGCGACGATCGGCTGCTTGCAGCGGTCGCAATTCACCGATGCATGAAAAACGTGGCCGCAGGTGAGGTGGGTGAGCAGCAGCGGCGGCTTGCCTTTCGATAGCCAACGGTCGCCCCATTGCAGCATGGTGATGAAGGGGCCGTAGAGGTCACGCCCCATGTCGGTGAGGAGATATTCATAGCGATCGGGCGAGCTTTGATATTGCCTGCGGTAGAACACGCCGCTTGCGACAAGCCGGTTCAGCCGGTCGGTCAGAATATTCGGTGCGATCTCGAGCTCGGTCAGGATCTTGTCGTAGCGGCGATTGCCGAAGAAGCCCTCGCGCACGACCATAAAACTCCATTTGTCGCCGATGATCTCCAGCGCGCGCGACACCGAGCTCGGACGGCCGAGCGAGAAGCGGCTGCCGTCGGAGGCGCGCCTGGTGTTGCGGCCGGCCTTGGCCGGATGGCGCCCGGCGCCCGGCCCATCGCGATACTTCGCATCTCGTGCGGTGACGCGTTCGCCGCAATGCGAGCACGCAACGATCGGATGACTGTCGCAACCGCAGCTCATGTGGACCAGCGTCAGCGGCGCGGGCCTGCCGCCGGCAAGCCAGCGGTCGCCGAACTGCATCAGGGCGATGAAGCTCGGATAGAGATCAAAGCCCATCTTGGTCAGACGATATTCCTTGCGCAGCGACGATCCTGGCGCGACCTGCCGAAAGATCGCAAGCTGCGTCAGCTTGCGCAGGCGATCGGTCAGTGTCGCGCGGGGAATCCCGAGTGCCGTGCGAAAGGCCTCGAACGTCTGCGCGCCGAAGAACGCCTCGCGGATGATCAGGAATGCCCAGGCGTCGGAGACGATGTCGAGCGTGCGCGCGACCGAACAATTCCGCTCGCGCCGGGCGGTGCCGACCTGAGCTTTACCGGCCTGGGCTTTGCTCGCCTTCGCAGCCGGCCGGGCCGATGGCTTCGTCGTCTGGAGCTTCGCGGTGGCAGGCATTCCCTGGACAATCCGTCTGCGCAGCCGCCATTCGCGGGCCGCCTTCTAAAGTCGGGGCCCGTTTAACACATCGGCGCGATTGACTCCCTCGAAAAATCAGTCTAGTTACGCATGTAACAAAAGTCTAGTTATGCATGTAATAAGCGGATCGCACCGCGTCCATTTTCCCTAGGAGGAACCTCATGAAGGCCGGAGTGCAGAAATTCCTGGTCGCAGCCGCGGCGATAGTCGTTTTCGCAAACCCTGCCGGCGCCCAGAGCCTCGCGATGTCCGACGATGCCGTGAAGATCGGCGTGCTCACGGATATGTCGGGCCAGTTCTCCCACGAATCCGGCGAGGGAGCTGTGACGGCAGTGAAGATGGCCGTCGAGGACTTTGGCGGCAAGGTGCTGGGGAGACCGATCGAGGTGCTGGTCGCCGATCATCAGAACAAGCCGGACACGGCTTCCGGACTGGCGCGCAAATGGTTCGATGTCGATCACGTCGACATGGTCGCCAACCTGATCAATTCCTCGATCGCGCTCACCGTCTCCCAGCTAGCGAAAGAGAAGAACAGGATCGCCATCATCAACGGCTCGGGATCGTCGCGCCTCACCAATGATGCCTGCACGCCCAACAGCGTTCACTATGCCTACGACACCTACGCGCTCGCGCGCGGCACGGGCAGCGCGCTGCTGAAGGCCGGTCAGAAGAGCTGGTACTTCCTCACCGCGGACTACGCCTTTGGACATGCGCTGGAGGCCGATACCTCCGCGGTCGTGAAGGGCCTGGGTGGAGAGATCGTCGGGTTGACACGGTACCCGATCGAGACATTCGATCAATCCTCATTCCTGCTGCAAGCACAGGCGTCGAAGGCTCAGGTCATCGGCCTTGCGGGCTCGGGCACCGTCCTGGTGAATGCGATCAAATCCGCGCAGGAGTTCGGGATCACTAAGGGAGGGCAGACGCTTGCAGGATTGCTCGTCTGGATCACCGATATCAAGAGCCTCGGACTGAGCTCAGCGCAGGGGCTCGTGCTGACGAACGCCTTCTATTGGGATCGCGATGACGAGACGCGCGCATGGTCCAGGCGCTTCTTCGAGCGCATGAAGCGGATGCCGCACATGGGCGACGCCGGCGACTACTCCTCGACCATGCACTATCTCAAGGCGATCGAGGCGGCCGGCACCGACGAGGCCCAGGCCGTGATGAGCAAAATGCGGGAAATTCCGGTCAACGACTTCTTCGCCAAGAACGGCCGCATCCGCGAGGACGGGCGCATGGTGCACGACATGTATGTGTACGAGGTGAAGAAGCCGTCGGAGTCCAAGGGCGATTGGGATTACTACAAGCTGCGCGAGGTGATCCCCGGCGACCAGGCGTTCCGCCCGCTCAAGGACAGCGTCTGCCCGCTGGTCAAGAAGGGGTAAGTCTGGATGGATCAGGACGTCGCCGCCAATGGTCTCGCCACTCTAACCCGGGAGCCGATCCGTACCGGCGCCGACTATATCGCGAGCTTGAGGGGCCGGAAGCTCAGGGTTTATCTGATGGGCGAGGCGGTCACGGAGCCGGTCGACCATCCGATCATCCGGCCCTCGATCAACGCGGTGGCCGAAACCTACGACCTCGCCAACGACAATCCGGAACTTGCAGCGGCGCTCTCGCCATTGACCGGCGAGCGCATCAACCGCTTCCTGCATATCGCGACCAGCCCCGGTGATCTCGTGATGCAGAACAAGATGCAGCGCCGGCTCGGACAGTTGACGGGCACCTGCTTCCAGCGCTGCGTCGGCATGGACGCGCTGAACGCGCTGCATTCGGTGACCTATGATCTGGATCAGAAGCACGGCACCGGTTACCACGGCCGGTTCAAAGAGTTCCTGGCCCGGATCCAGAGGTCGAACCTCGTGATCGGCGGCGCGATGACCGACGTGAAGGGTGATCGTGGCAAGTCGCCTTCGGAGCAGGCCGATCCCGATCTCTTCGTCCACGTCACACGGCGCACACCGCAGGGCGTCTATATCAGCGGCGCCAAGGCGCATCAGACCGGCTGCATAAACTCGCACTGGCTTATCATCATGCCGACGATGAGGCTGGAGGTGGACGACAAGGACTATGCGATCGTCGGCGCCGTGCCGGTGGATGCGAAAGGCATCACCTATATCTACGGCCGGCAATCCTGCGACACCCGTAGCGCCGAGGACGGCGACATCGACGCTGGCAATGCGCGGTTTGCCGGCCAGGAAGCAATGATCGTGTTCGAGGATGTGTTCATTCCCTTCGAGCACATCTTCATGGACAGCGAGGCGGAGTTCGCGGCCTCGCTGGTCGAGCGCTTCACCTGCTATCACCGCCGCAGCTATGTCTGCAAAACCGGCGTCGGCGATGTCCTGATCGGCGCGGCGGCGACGATTGCCGACTATAACGGTGTCGAACGCGCGTCCCATATCCGCGACAAGCTCGTCGAGATGACCCATCTCAACGAGACGATCTACGGCACAGGCGTCGCGGCGAGCCATCAGGGTACGGAGATGAAATCCGGCGCCTATCTGCCGGACGAGATGCTCGCGAACGTCTGCAAGCACCACGTCACGCGGCTGCCTTACGAGATCGGCCGGCTGGCGCAGGACCTCGCTGGCGGACTGATGGTGACCTTGCCGTCGGAGCGAGAGCTCAGGCATGAAACGGTCGGTCCGATGATCGAAAAGTACCTGAAGGGGCGGTCCGAGATCGCAACTGAAGACAGGATCCGCATTCTGCGCTTGGTGGAGAACATGACGCTCGGCAGGAATGCCGTGGGCTATCTGACCGAATCCATGCATGGGGCGGGTTCGCCGCAAGCCCAGCGCATCCAGATCGCTCGCGCGATGCAGATCGAGTTCAAGAAGGAACTGGCCAGGACACTGGCCGGCATCGCCTCCGCATCCCGCGCCGAGATCACCGACGATCTGGTGACCTACATGGCGAGGGTGTTCGCACCCGTTCCCGCCCGAGCGCGCACGCACTGAGAGAACTCCAATGGCAATGACCATGAGCGGAGAGATCCAGCTTGCCGCCCCGAGGGTCGTGGTGTGGGCCAAGCTGAACGATCCTGAGGTTCTGAAAGCCTGTATTCCCGGCTGCGAGGAATTGGAGAAGACCGATGATCAGGGCTTTCGTGCGATTGCCAGGATGAAGGTCGGCCCCGTGTCCGCGCGATTCAGAGGGAAGGTCGCCTTGAGCGATCTCGACCCGCCGAAAGGCTACAAGATTTCGGGAGAAGGTGAGGGTGGTGTGGCCGGCTTTGCGAAGGGCAGTGCCAAAGTCGATCTGCTCGAACGCGACGGCGGTACCCTGTTGAGCTATCACGTCGATGCACAGATCGGCGGGAAGCTAGCGCAGCTGGGCCAGCGACTTGTCAACGGCACAGCCAAAAAACTCGCGGATGAATTCTTCGCAAATTTTGCACGAGCGCTCTAACTGGGGTTCAGCAATGGATCGCGCACGAACGGCGGCTTTTGGTTGGCTATCAAGTCGCCATGTCGCAAGTTAGGCCGCCCTCCGGTACGCGAACTGGGATCCAGCGATAGTGGTTAGCGCGATGTAACTATTGTCGGAGGCGAAACTCTCAGTTTCCGGCGTGGCTCAAATGGTAGGTTTTGGCCCAGCAGAGTCGAAAATACTCTATCTTTCAATGGGGATTGACTGACACTCTCTCCGCCACCGCCAAAATCCCCCATTGCAACAGACAGTTCCGCTGTCTTCGGAGCGGGCTTATTTCGTCCTGCACAAAGGTCTGTACAGCGCCCTGTACAATTCCTGATTCGGAGCGAGATGCCAGCTAAATGGGTGGCAACGCTTAGGCGGCCCGCTGACCCTTTGCAGCTCACCCGTATACCCGAGTTTTTCTGACCGCTTACTCGCAAACGGGATGAAATCTGGCTCTGCCTTGACTTGAGGAATCGGACTCTCTTCGGGAGTTCGCGGCCACGTTCCGCGAATTCGGTCTTCTCCGACTTGCTAAGTGGCAAGGAAATCTGGTTGAGGAAAGAGCTCTTCGGGCGCAAGCTTTCTGGAGGTCAGGCCATCTTCGAACATGTAGCGGCTGATGACGTCGAGAGTTGAGCGATTCTTTGCGAGGCCAACTGGCCAGTAGTCGCTGCCGAGTTGCTGCTCGGTGAACATCAGGTTCTCGAGCTGCCACGGCAGCATCGTACTCAGCGCCGCCGAATCGAACAGCCGCTCTCTGGCGATCGTTTGAGCCTTGGCGAAACCATCGAACACGGCTACGGCCAGGCCGGGGTTGGACTCGGCGATGGTTCGCTTGATGGCAATGAGGTGCATGGGTGGAAAAATGCCGGTCTTGGAGAAATACGCGAGCTCTGCCTCCATGGGATTTTCGAACAGGCGGGTCACCATAGGAGCGCGCCAGGTGCTCGGTGCTCGCGCCGTGTATAGCGCATCGATCTCGCCCTCCGCCAGCAAGACGGCGAGGCTCTTGTCATTCCTTTGCTCGTGCTTGAAGCGGTCGGGATAGAATTGCGGATGCTCGTCGCCGCTGCGGGCATTTTCCAGGCCGCCCGACACGTAGATCGGCGAGGTGCGCGGCAGTCCGAAATAATCCTGAAAGATACCACGCAGCCAGACTGCGGCTGCCATGTCGAATACGGGCACGCCGATACGCTTGCCGGCGAGGTCGGCTGGTGTCCTGATCCCCTTTGACGCGTTGACGAAGACGTTCGAGAAGCGGAAGTGTCGCGAGGGAAACACCGGTACCGCCACATAAGGCCGCTCCGGGCGTTCGAGCGACCTCAGGTAGGAAGTGATCGGAAATTCGCAGCAATCGAAGGTATGTTCCGTCAGCTGCTTGTTGAAAAGCGCTTGCACGCCCATCAACGTCACATTGGCATCGACGCCGGCGATCGATACTTCGCCGTTCGCGATCGGTCGGGTGCGATCGGAGTCGCTGAGCCCTATTTTAAGAGACAAGGCTATCATATTTTCTGCTTTCTTCGGCCTTGAGGTCGCTGGAGCTCAGCCGCTTGACGAGAACGTCCAACAGCTCCGGCAATGCGAGCGGCGTCGCATTGGCGCCGCCGCGTGCGTAGATGCCGGTTGCCTTCGAGATGTCGATCCCCAGCCGCCGCGACAGGCGCTGAATGGCCAGCTTGCAGTCGTCCGGCATGGGCAGGCAGGCGATCTTCTGCCCTACGGCAAGATGGTCGTTGGCACCGATCAGTTCCATGCGCTTGCTGCCAACCTTGCGCGAGGTCGTGACGTGATGAACGGCGCGCTCGCCGCGCGACAGCACGAAGCTGCGATGGGTCAGGCCCGGCGCAACCCATGAAATGATGTCGCTATAGTGATGGCCGATCCGCGCGACGACGTCGGCAAGGATGCGTGCCATCTCGTTGTGCATCATGACATAGTGCCGGCGCTCTTCGTCGCCCCATTTCCAGCGGGTCGCCGTGACTTGCACGGCGGTCGAGTCCGCCCTCCAAGGCGACACGGCGTTGCCCCTGTTCTCGAACAGGCCGGGATCGTCATAGGCTGCCGCCGGCGAAGGTTTGCCGCGATATTCGACGATATGCTCGTAGGGCACCACGGCCATCGGCTCCGAGATCACCATTCGGTGCAGCACCGTGCCGCTGCTATTGGCGAGCGGCGAGAGGTTCAAGACGTCCGGCGAAAATGGGGCTTCGAGGCGAGCCTGCAATTCCTGCGGAAGATATGTGCGCTTCGTCGGACGGAAGCCTTCATCCAGCAGCCGCTGGTTGATCGCCATATGTTCGGTCGAGAACGGATACGGCTTGGTCTTGGTGCAGGGCATGAACAGCAGCACGTGACGGCGCGCGGACGGCAGCTCAGGCTCATATTCGTTCTGGATGAATTGCAGCCATTCGGCGATGCGCGAATGCTTCAGCGAGTCGACATTGTCCTGCGGACTGTAAAGACAAAGCGTTTGGTCGAGCTCGAAGGGGCTCTGTATCTTCAGCGTTGACTCCAGGATGCGCTTGGATCGGTCCTCGACGCTCACCATGGCAATGTATTCCTTGTAGCCTTGCAGGGGCGGATATCACTCATGCTACGTTTCCCCGAGTTTCGCGCTCAAGCAGAGCAGCGGGGTCAAGCTCTTGTTCGTCGTAGTCGAGCAGCGACTGAAGATGGGCGTCGGCGTCCTCGACGAACAGGCCGCGGCTGATGCCCGTGGCGATACGATCGAGGCCGAATTTCAGGGCGGAAATGCCAGCGGAGCAGGCAAGGCTCGGCATCGCCGCAAACGTGTAGCTGAAGATGTTGGCGAGATACGGCGCCGATCCCGCGACCTTCTCGGTGAACTGAAAACTGGGTGACAGGTAAGGGTAGGCGCCGAGCTGCGGATGTTCTTCGCCGGCCGGCGGCTGATATCGATCGGACCAGCGGGCGATCTTGTCGTGGAAGCGGGCCAATTCCGGCCGCGTGGCGAGATCGACGGTAAATCCGGTGCCAGCGATCAGGAAATCGAAGGTCTTCGTTCGCCCCGGGCTGGTCAGCGAAATCTTTCCGGCATCGAAACCGACACGCTCAAGCTGATAGCCGAGCTGCACGAAGAAATTGCTGTGACGAACGCACCGGTCGAACGTGTCCTGCGGGGGCGGCTGGTTCATGTCGAAAATGATCTTCATGAAACGCCATTTGCGGGCGTCATCGATATCGCCGAAATGGCGCAGGAAGCCCGCGAACTCCATCCAGCGATTGGGATTGACGGTCGGAAGCTTGTTTCGCCGAGCGAACAGATGGACCGAGGCCGCGCCATTCTCGAGCGCCATGGCGGCGTTGTCGAACGCCGAGGCGCCGGCGCCGATCACGGCGACTTTCTTTCCGGCCAGTGCGGCAAAATCGATCGGCTCCGCCGTATGGGCGTAGCGCTCTCGCGGCAATGCCTTCGCGATCACGTCGGGCACGGACCACCGGCCGGACCCTTCGATCCCGGTGGCGAGTACGACGTTGCGGGCCAGCAGCTTCTCCGTCGCACCATTGCGGCGCGCGTGGACCGCGAGCAGGCCGCCCGCGAGCGGTTCGATATCGGTTACCTCGGCCCCGTTGCTCACTTCCACGCCGATGGTGTTGCGCACCCAGGTCAGATAGGCCTGCCAGAGTTCGCGCGGGATCTTGTTCAATTCCTCCCAGGAGGTCGCGCCGTAGAGCGCTTCCCACCAGGCACGGACCGAGAGGCTGGGAAGACCGAGATCCGGGCCGGTCACGGTCTTTGGCGTTCGCAGCGTGTGCATGCGGGCGAATGTTAGCCACGGACCTTCGAGACCGGCAGGATTCCTATCGAGCACGCGAACGTTGGTCACCCGCTCGCGCAGGAGGCGAAAGGCGATCGAAGTTCCGCTTTGGCCACCGCCGACAATGACGGCGTCGTGCACGGGCTCGCCCTCCTGGTTATGCGGAATCGTCCATTGCCGGGCCGGGTAGCCGAGGCAATCCAGCTCAAAGCGAACACGCCGTTCGAGCTCGATCAGGGCGTCTCTTGCTTTATTCGTCGCAAGCATCAGGCTATCTCGCCTCCAGTGGAATACGCCGTTCGATCGAAAGCGGCTCCTGCGCCATCGACTGGGCGAAAGCCACGACATGGGGTTCGAGCCGGCCGGCAAGGGTGCGGGCGTCGCACGTTGCGGCCGAGAGCTTCGCGAGGCTTTCAGCGACCCGGCTGCGCAGTTCCCGCGTGTCGATCGAAACGATCTTCCGATCGACGACCTTGAATTGGCCGCCGACCATGACGTCCGTCACCGCGGCGGAGTCCGCGCTTGTCACCAGCTGGTTGAGGAGATTGGTGGCGGGAATGAAATCGATGTGGTTCAGATCAAGCAGGGCGAGGTCGGCGCACGCTCCTTGTTCCATCGGCCCACAGGCCCCGAGACCGAGGATCTGCGCGCCACCTCGGGTCGCGAGCCTGACGACTTCGCTGGCTTGCAGCCATTCGTCACGTGGGCCGGCGAAAACCTGGGCTGAGAAGGAGGCAAGCCGCATCGCCTGCAGCATGCTCAGGGAGTCGGAGGAGTTTGCGCCATCGGTCGCCAGCCCGACATTGATGCCGCGCGCCAGCATCGGCCTGACATGGGCGATGCCAGATCCGAGTCGGAAATTGCTTGCGGGAATGTGCGCAACCGAGCAGCCGTGCTCCGCGAGCAGGTCGAGGTCGTCATCGTCGAGCCAGACGCCGTGCGCCGCCGTGAATTTGGGCCGGAGCATGCCGAGGTCGGCAAGATAGCGGACTTGGGAGCGGCCATAGATCTTGCGGGCGGCGACCGCCTGTAGCCGCGACTCTGCGATATGCATATGGATCGGCAGCCCGTGGCGGTCGGCGATCTCCATGCAGCGTTGCAGGAAAGGCTCCGAGCAGTGATGCGGGATCGTCGGCGCGATGGCGATCGAGATGCCCTTGGGGAGTTGCGCTCGCGTGGTCACGATTTCTTCGATGGCCGCAAGCGTCCTTTCGCCGCTTGCGAGGGAAAAGTTGCCCACCGACGCGCGCAAATCCGGCGGCAGCGCGTCCGCTAGTCCCGGGATCGACTGGAACAGGGTCTGGTCGGCGATCATCGGCGCGAGCGCGGCGCGCATCCCGGCATCGGCGTAGGCTCGCGCCGCCGCCATGAAGCCTTCCACCGTCGGCCGCGGAAACTCGTAGAGCAGATCGAAACAGGCAGTACAGCCCTTCGTCAGCATGTCGATGGCGCCGACCAGCGTCGACAGATAGATCGTCTCCGGATCGCGCGGGCCGGCGAGCCATGGTCCGTTCGTCAGCGACGCCTCGAGTGTCCACCTTTCGGCGATGCCCTTCATCAGATTGGCGTGGCCATGGGTGTGGGAGTTGACGAGACCGGGAACGATCAGCCGATCGCTGACATTGCGCCGCGTTGCTGAATGCGAAGGTGCCCCGCCGGTTGTTCCGATCCAGGCAAGCCTGCCGTCTTCGATCAGCAGATCCTTTCGATCGACCGTTCCGGATGCCGGATCGACGACGAGGCCTCCCGCTAGCAAGAGACGTTCCTGCGCCGTCATTGATCTTGTCCTGGGGGATGGATCGCAATCCAGTGCCGGGCGATGTCACTACGGCCGGCGAACCAGACGGCTTCGTGCTTCGCCGCAAAATCGAGAAACCGGGTGATGGCCTCGAACCGGGCCGGCTGGCCGGAAATCCTGCTGTGCAGGCTGATCGTCATCATGCGCGGGTGACGGCGGCCTTCCTCATGGAGGACGCGCATGGCCGACGAAAGATGGTCGAAGAAATCGTTCGCCGTGCCGAGTTTTGCGGTCGCAAGCCGATTGTCGTTGTTGGTGAAGCTGTGCGGAATGACAAGATGGGGACGTTCGCCGACCCTTACCCAATAAGGCCAGTCGTCAGCATAGCTGTCGGAATCGTAGAGAAAGCCGCCATGCTCGACCAGAAGCGCGCGGGTATGCCGGCTCGGCGAATAGCGGCTCTGCCAGCCGAGCGGACGGCGTCCGACCGCCCGCTCGAAGCCGGCCACGGCGCGGCCAATGGCGCTTCGTTCTTCGGCTTCGCTCATCAGAAAATGCCGGACGAAACGGTCGCCATGGCAGCACAGGTCGAAACCGTGTGTCTTGATCGCCTCCGCAGCGTGGGGGTTGCGCAACAAGGCTTGCGCGCAGGCGTTGACGGTGAGCGGGACGCTACGTTCGGCCATGGTGTCGACGATCCGCCAGAAGCCGACCCTCGCGCCATATTCGAACAGCGATTCGGCGACGAAATCCCGCATTCCCGTCGGGACCTCCTGCGCGATGCCGTCGGTCAGCGCCAGTTCCGTTGCGCCGTCGCCATCGGGAATCGATGGTTCGGCGCCTTCTTCGATGTTGAGGACGATCACGATTGCCAGCCGTGCGTCGTTGGGCCAGCGCGGCCTTGGCGGCCTTCTGCCGTAGCCGATGAAATCCCGTTCGTCGTGGCCTTTCATTGTGCGCCCGAAGCTGCCGGCAAGGCATCGCCGATCCTGACGGCAAGATCGAGCAAAAGCTGATCGCGCCGTGGCCCCGCGATGAACGACAGTCCGATCGGACAGCCATCTATGGTGATCGCCGGGATGTTGATTTGTGGCAGCCGGCACAGGCTCGCGACACAGGTGAGGGCCAGCGTCTTTTCACGGAATTCGATCTGCGCCGAAACCGGGGCCTCGCGAAGTGGCGGAAGATCGTGCGCGGTCGGAATCATCAGCACGCCATCGTTTCCCAACAGCGATACCAGCCGGTCCGTCAGTTGTTCGCGACGCACCGCCGCGGCCGAGAATTTTGCGGGATCGACATGCGATGAAAGCTCGATCCGCTCGGCCACCGCGGGACTCAACGTTCGGCCCGGCATTGTGGCCCACGCGCCGAGCGTGGACCAGAGATCGTGGAGTTGCAGCGGCCTGAATGTGTCGAGCCAGAACTCGACTCCTTCCTCGAACAAGGCAACTTCAGTCGCGCCGCCAAGCGACTTTGCCACAGGCAGGAGCGCCCCGCCGATCTCGCGCACGGGGACGTCGAACGCGTCGCGCGCGAGCAGCAGGCGGGCCGGCTTGAACGGGCCGCTCGCTCCGAAATAGACCTCGCCGACGCGCTTCATCGTTGCCGCATCGCGCGCGAGCCAGCCGACGGAGTCAAAACTCGGCGCCATCGCCATAATGCCGGCGACCGACAAACGGCCGTAAGTCGTGCGCAGGCCATAGAGACCGCAGAAGCTTGCGGGCACGCGAATCGAACCGCCCGTATCGGTGCCAAGCGCGAAGTCGCAAAAGCCGGCCGCGACGGCAGAGGCCGAACCACTGGACGATCCGCCGGGTACGCGCGCCGGTGCCTTTGGATTGATCGGTACCCCGAAATGCGGGTTCATTCCGAACATGCCGCAGGCGATTTCGTCGGTATGCGTCTTTCCAACGAGGTGCGCGCCAGCCATCAACGAGGCCAGCACGGCCGGCGCGGTCGCGACGGCCGGATCGGCGCCCCGCAACCGGTCCGGATTTCCCCACGCCGTCTTGTATCCGGCCACATCCATCAGGTCCTTGGCCGCAAAAGAAAGGTCCGAGAGCGGCCCATGCTCGACCAGCCTGAGCGAAGAGGGGCCATGCCCCACGAATGCCAGACGCCTGATCTCTTCCGCACTGACCATCGATCGCAACTGCCCGGCTACTCTGCGGCATCCGAAAGTTTCAGATCGCCTTTCGGCAGATCATAGGAACTCATGAATCGGTCGACGGAGCCCTTGACACTATCCCAGTCGAAAAACCGGAAGCTGTTTCCGCGCGTCACGAACGGTGCGCCGGAATAGAACATTTCATATTGCAGATGGCGTGAGCCGAATTCGGAACCGACCGCATCCCAGGCAAGCTTCATCAGCTTGACGCGCTGCTCCGACGTCGTGATCGGCGAACGCTGCGTCTTGTGAATGATGGCATTGGTTTCAGGGGTTGCGAAATCGGCATAGGAAGAGGGCACCATGATCATGCCGCCGCCCGAGAGCGAACGGATCGCTTCCACGATCTCCGGATAGGTGTTCTGCGCGATGACCTGGGCCGTGCAGAGCAGGGATCGGTCCGGCACGTAGAACTCGCCGAAAATCTCGCCCTTCATCTCCATCGCGATCACGAGCGCTTCGATGTTGCTCACCTTCGCAGCCATCAGACCCAAAGCCTCGCGCACCTGCGGAAAGTTGATGATGTTGTTGGTCTCGGCGATCTTGCGCGCCACTCCCAGCAGGAATCTCAACTTCACCATCAAGCGGACCATGCATTGATAGTTCTGGAAGACATGCGCGCGGGTGTCGTGCCACTGGGCCTGGGCCATTTTCAGGTCCTTGAACACGAAGACGCGGTCCCAGGGTATCTTGACGTCGTCGAAATGGACGACGGCATCGTTCTCGTCGAACCTGGAAGAGAGCGGATAGTCGAACGTCGAAGTGGCATTCTGCTCGTAGCTGCGGCGGGACATCAACGTCAGTCCCTTGACGCCCAATGGCACGACGGCCGTGAAAGCGTAGGCTTCGTCGCCTGCCTGCAACGCTTGAAAGCCCGAGATCAGAAGCTCGTTCGCCATCACGCCGCTGGTCGCCAGCATCTTGGCGCCACGGATGGTGATGCCGCCGCTGTCCTCGTCGACAACAGAAGCCACCAGATGTGGATCCGGCTGCTCGCCCGCTGATTTGCCTTTGTCCGATTGCGGATTGATGATGACGTAGGACAGGAAGAGATCGTTGTCCCGGGCGTACTGGAAATAGGATTCCAGTGCGGCCGCGCGGGCGGGGTGATGGTCGCGGAAGGCTGCAAGTCCCATCCGGAAGCCCGCGAGCGTGGACGCCACATGGTCGGGCGATCGGCCGATCATGCCGCATGACAGTGTCGACCATGTCTCGATGGCCTGTCGCCGCCTCACGAGGTCGCCATAGGTCTTCGGAAGCTGCCACGCCAGATTGACCCGCTCGCCGCTGGTCGGTGACCGGAACGTCATCAGATCAAGGTTTTCCGGCGCGGCCTGGAAATCGTACAGGCCGGCGACGGTCTCGATGACGTTGCGAAAGCTGGGATCGGTCGTGATATCCGCGACCTTTCGCCCGTCGATGTAGATCGAGCGATCGTCGCGCAAACTTGAAAGATAGGCGTTTCCGTCTTTGGCCATGCAAGGACTCCGCAAAATTGTGCTGGAATCCGACGCCAGGCATTTACCCATTGCAGCCGGAAGCGTCATTGACACTAGTGTTCGCGAAGATCGGTGGTCAAGCTGAACCGTTGGGCAGTGCGATCGCCGACTATTCCAGAGTTTTTCGCCCGCTATCGAATGGTGTGGTCAGGAATTGAGCATGGAGACGCGAAAATTGTGTGCAGTTGCATGCGGCCACCTCCTTCATGCGTCGCTACTCGGCAGCTAGATGCTGGCGAGAAACGCCGCCGCAGCCCTGCCATGTTCGTATCTGAGCTGAGCGACATCGATCCCGACCGGTGCGCCATCCGTGACGCGCCATTTGCCCTTGATCATGACGCGGTCCGCTCGATGCGCGCCGCAGAGAACCAGAGCCGCGATCGGGTCTCCGGCTCCTGAAAATCGCAATTCTTCCAGCGTGAAGCAGGCAAGGTCGGCCTGACGGCCAACTTCGATCTTGCCGATATCACTGCGTCCAAGGCATCGGGCGGAGCCTTCCGTCGCCCACCTGAACGCATCGAGGTGGGTGACTGCGGATGCGTCGTACGCGAGCCGTCCAAGCAGGAATGCGTGGCGCACCGACTCCATCAGGTTCGAACTGTCGTTCGAGGCAGAGCCGTCCACACCGAGGCCGATGGTCGCGCCCGCAGCTTCCAGATCCCTGGTCCGGCAGATGCCCGACGATAGCACCATGTTCGAGGTCGGGCAGTGACAGATGCCCATGGCGTGCGCGCCCAGCCGCGAGATTTCGGCGTCATTGAAGTGGATGCCGTGTGCGAGCCAGACGCGTTCGTTCATCCAGCCGACCTGTTCGAGATAGTCGAGCGGACGGCAGCCATAATGGTGGAGGCAGTAGTCGTCCTCATCATGCGTTTCGCCGAGATGAGTATGGAGCAGGCAGTGATGCTTCCAAGCAAGTGTTGCCGTGTCGATCATCATCTGGCGCGTGACATTGAACGGCGCGCACGGCGCCAACGCAACGCGCAGCAGCGAACCTTCGCGAGGATCGTGATACTTCGCCAGTACCCGTTCGCAATCGGCGATCGCCGTATCGTGATCCTGCATCAATCGTTCGTCGGCGATGCCTCCGTTCGCAAAGCCGAGATTGATGGCGCCGCGCGTTAGCGTCATCCGCATTCCAAGCCGAGAGGCTTCCTCCGCTTCGATATCGACGGCGTCAGCCATGTCTTGCGGAAAAACGAACAGATGGTCGGAGGCCGTGGTGCAGCCGGACATCAACAGTTCGGTCAGCGCCACACGGACCGCGAGCCGGAAGCGGTCGCGGTCGAGATGGGAACCCCAGATCGGGTAGAGCTGCTTGAGCCAGGGGAACAGCGGCTTGTTGATTGCCTGAGGGTGGGCGCGCGTCAGTGTCTGGAAGAAGTGGTGGTGCGCATTGACGAGGCCGGGAATGATCACGTGCCGGCGTGCATCGAATATCTCATCGCATGGCGTTGTCGGGCCGTCCGATCCGACCAGTTCGATGATCTTTCCGTCCTCAATGACAAGCCCGCGCTTGCCGCCATCCGCCAGCATGGCAATCGGATCGCGAATCCAGGTCTTCATCGGATGAGCGCCGCTAAACCGGCTTCTTGTGCGCGAGTGAGCGGTTTGATTCCGCTGCAAGAAACAGCTCGGCGGGCACCATCACGCGTTTTGACATAGGGCATTCTCGACCTCCGCAAATCCGATCGGTCGGAGAGCAAGACGGATGCCAGACACTATCAAGCTCATTCCGCGGTAAGGCACCGCCGCGACATCGCTCAGCGAAATGCGGTGCCAGCCGTCAACCACGCGGCGGCGGTGGGTGAGCGAGGCGCCTGTCGGTTGTCGATTCCGCCGTGCCCCGGACCTCCCCTTGCAGCGACTTGGCGCGCAGCTTGCTTGTGTTCACCATGAGCGCGGCGAGATCCGTGCTTTTACGGGATCGAGGCTCATCGGAGACATGGACCAGTCTGGATTTGCCAATCTGAAGCCGCGTCTGGTGCTGACTGGTATCACCAAGCGCTATCCCAGTGTCGTCGCCAACGACGATGTCTCGCTGAGCATCCGTCCTGGCGAGATCCACGCCGTGCTGGGCGAGAACGGTGCCGGCAAAAGCACGCTCATGAAGATGATCTACGGCGTCACCAAGCCGGACGCCGGCACCATCATGTGGAACGATCAGTATGAAACCATCGCCGCGCCGGCACAGGCGCGGCGAATGGGCATCGGCATGGTATTCCAGCATTTCTCGCTGTTCGAGACGCTGACGGTCTGGGAGAACATCGCACTCGCGCTGGATGAGCCTGTTCCGACCGCGAAGCTGGCGCCGCGGATAACAGAAGTATCGGAGAAGTACGGACTGCCCGTCGACCCCTATCGGCTGGTTCACAGCATGTCGGTGGGCGAAAGACAGCGGGTTGAGATCGTTCGCTGCCTGCTTCAGGAGCCGAAGCTCCTGATTATGGACGAGCCGACGTCAGTGCTGACACCGCAGGCCGTCCTTACCCTGTTCAAGACGCTACGCCGGCTGGCGGCGGAAGGATGCAGCATCCTCTACATCAGCCACAAGCTCGATGAAATCCGCGCGCTCTGTGATACCGCAACTGTGCTGCGCGGCGGACGGGTCAGCGGCACGGCTATTCCGCGCAATGAGACCAATGAAGGCCTGGCGCGGATGATGATTGGCGGCGAACTGGCGGAATGCCGCCTCACGCCGCGCGAAGCCAAAGAAGAAAGACTGAAGGTCGAGCGTCTATCGCTGGCTTCGCCTGATCCTTTCGGGACGTCGCTCAAGGAGATCGACCTGACGGTGCGCAGCGGTGAGATCCTCGGTATCGCCGGCGTCTCCGGCAACGGCCAGAAGGAATTGATGACGGCGCTCTCGGGCGAGCGCTTGAGCCCGGCTTCCATGATCAAGCTGTTGGGGCAGCCGGCCGGCAATCTCAATCCGGCGCAGCGGCGCGCGCTTGGCCTGACCTTCGTTCCGGAGGAGCGGCTTGGACGCGGCGCGGTGCCGCCGATGAGCCTGGCCCAGAACGCGCTCCTGACCGGAGCGCGAAAGGGCATGGTGCAGAGGGGCATCATCCATCCGTCGGTCATGAAGGCCTTTTCAAAGAACGTGATCGAGCGATTCAAGGTCAAATGCGGCGGCGACCAATCGGTCGCCTCTAGCCTGTCCGGCGGCAATCTTCAGAAATTCATCGTCGGCAGGGAGACGATGCTGCAGCCCAAGATGATGATCGTGGCGCAACCGACCTGGGGCGTGGATGTCGGCGCGGCGCAATTGATCAGGCAGGCCCTGATCGATCTGCGCGATCAGGGCGTCGCGATTCTGGTGATTTCAGAGGAACTGGATGAGCTCTTCGCCATCAGCGATCGCCTCGCGGTGATCGCCGATGGACGTCTTTCGCCGCCGGTCAAGCCCGCGGAGACATCGATCGAGCAGATCGGGACATGGATGAGCGGCAAGTTCGGCGATCGGGCGGAGAGCCAAGCAGCTTCCGCAAACGCGCATCTGGAGACGGCCGATGCTCAAGCTTGAGCGGCGCGCGACGCCGTCGTCCATCATGAGCGTCGCTTCGCCGCTGCTGGCGGCGGTCGGTATGCTCGTAACCGGATTCGTGCTGTTCAAGGTCTTAGGCAAGGATCCGGTGGAGGCGTTCTATCTGTTCTTCGTCAAGCCGGTGTCGACCACCTACGGCATCGGGGAATTGCTCCTGAAAGCGACGCCCTTGCTGCTCTGCGGATTGGGTCTCGCCTTGGGCTTCAGAGCCAATGTTTGGAACATCGGCGCCGAAGGACAGCTCACCATGGGAGCGATCGCCGGCGGCGGCGTCGCACTCTGGTTCGGCGACAGCGAATCTGCGTTTGCGATGCCATTGATGCTACTGGCCGGAGTGCTCGGCGGGATGGCCTGGGCCGCGATTCCCGCCTTTCTTCGAACCCGGTTCAACACCAACGAAATTCTCGTCACGTTGATGCTGGTCTACATTTCCCAGTTGGTGCTGTCGTGGCTCGTGCACGGGCCATGGCGCGATCCGCAGGGGCTGAACTATCCGCAGTCGCAAGGCTTCGGCGATGCCGAGACGATGTCGATCCTCATCAGCGGAACACGGGTGACCTGGGGCATTGTCTATGCGCTCGGGCTGGCACTGGTGGCCTGGATATTCTCGCAGAAGACCTTTGCCGGCTTCCGGATGCAGGTCGCGGGGCTGGCTCCTGCCGCGGCGGCCTATGCCGGCTTCTCGGAAAAGCGCAACATCTGGATTGCGCTGATGATCTGTGGCGCCACCGCCGGGCTCGCCGGCGTGTGCGAAGTCGCCGGTCCCATCGGCCGGCTGCAACAGCAGATATCACCCGGCTACGGCTTCGCCGCCATCATCGTGGCCTGGATCGGCCGGCTGCATCCGATCGGCGTCGTGTTCGGCGCGCTGCTCATGTCGCTGCTTTATCTCGGCGGCGAGGCGGCGCAGATGGGCATGGGCTTGCCGTCCGCGATCACCGGGCTCTTCCAAGGCTTGTTGCTGTTCTACCTCCTGGCCGCCGATTTGTTCATCACGTTCCGGCTGAAACGCGTTGCGCCGGTCGAGGCCAATACCTTGAAACCACCGGTACAGGCGGAGACCGCCGCATGAATCCAATTGTCCCGATGATCGCCAGCACCGTGGTCGCGGCCACGCCGCTGATCTACGCGGCTCTTGGCGAAACCGTCGTCGAACGGTCCGGCGTCCTCAATCTCGGCATCGAGGGCATGATGCTGATCGGTGCGGTGACCGGCTTCGCCACGACATATGCGACCGGCAGCGCTGCGCTTGGTTTCCTCGCTGCGGCCTGCGCCGCTGTCGCGTTGTCCCTGCTTTTCGGCTTTCTCACGCTCAACCTGCAGACCAATCAGGTCGCCACCGGCCTCGCGCTCACCTTGTTCGGCATCGGCCTGTCGGCCTTCGTTGGCTACAACTACGCCGGCCTGCCGGTGAACCGGCTGACGCCGATCACCATTCCCGGGCTGACCGCCATTCCCGTGGTGGGCGATCTCCTGTTTCACTACGACATCATGGTCTATCTCTCCATTGCACTGTTCGTCGGTGTGCAGTGGTTTCTGACGAAGTCGCGCACCGGCCTGACGCTGCGGGCGATCGGCGAGTCGCCGAGCGTCGCGCATTCGATCGGCAAGTCCGTCCTGAAGACCCGCTACCTGGCTGTGATGTTCGGCGGGGCGATGGCTGGCATCGCGGGTGCGTATCTGTCGCTGGTCCAGACCCCGATGTGGGTCGAGGGCATGTCTGCCGGCAAGGGCTGGATCGCGCTTGCGCTCGTGGTTTTCGGCACGTGGAAGCCGACACGCATCGTTGTCGGTGCGTATCTCTTTGGTGGTGTCACGCAATTCCAACTGTTCGCGCAGGGCTTCGGTCTGCCGATCCCGACCGAGTTCCTGTCGATGCTGCCTTACGCGGCGACGATCATCGTGCTGGTGATCATCTGCCGCGATCCCAAGACCATCTTGTTGAACCAACCGGCTTCCCTTGGCCGGAGTTTCCATTCGGCCGCGTGATCAGGGGCCTCGCGGTGCGGCTTCAGCAATTCAAGCTCCAGACAAAGGTAGGCGTTATGCAACGAAGAACGTTCTTGAAAATGTGGTCCATGGCCACGGCCGTGGGTTTGGCGATGGCCGCACCCGTTGCGGCTCCGGCTGCCGAGCCGCTGAAGGTCGCTTTCGTCTATTTGGGACCGCGTAGCGACGGAGGCTGGACGCAGCAACACGATCTGGCCCGGCTGGCGCTTGAGAAGGCGATGGGCTCTGCGATCAAGACCACCTTCGTGGAAAACGTCCCGGAAACCGCGGACTCCGAACGCGTCTTCCGTCAGCTCGCAGCCGACGGCAACAAGCTGATCTTTGCGACTTCGTTCGGCTACATGGAGCCGCTTCAGAAGGTCGCCAAGCTGTTCCCGGACGTCAAGTTCGAGCACGTCAACGGCTTCAAGACGGCGGCCAATATCACGGTCTACGAGCCGCGCTTCGAGGAAGGCTTCTACCTGATCGGCACGATCGCCGGGCTTATGACGAAGACGAACACGCTTGGCTTCATCGGTTCGTTCCCGATCCCGAGCGTCATGCGCAATATCAACGCGATGGCCCTTGGTGCTCAAGCCGTGAATCCGAAGATCAAGGTAAAGCCGATCTGGGTCAACACCTGGTATGATCCCGGCAAGGAGCGCCAGGCGGCAGACACGTTGATTGCGCAGGGTGCGGACAACGTTGCCCAGAATACGGACTCGCCGGCCTCGATCCAGGCAGCGCAGGAGAAGGGCACCTATGCGTTCAGCATCGATGCCGATATGTCGAGCTTCGGCAAGAAAGCCCAGCTCTCTGGCTCGACGGAGGACTGGAGCGGTTATTACATCGACGAGACCAAGAAGGTGCTCGATGGCACCTGGACCGGTAATCGGCGCATCCGCTGGGGTCTCAAGGAAGGATTGGTGGTGATGGCTCCGCTCAATCCCGATATCCCGCCAGAAGTTGTGAAGGTGTTTGAGGAAAAGAAGGCGGCGATCATCGCGGGCACGCTTAATCCATTTGCCGGACCGATCAAGGACAACACCGGCAAGGAAATGGTTCCCGCCGGCGGCAAGATGTCCGAGGCCACTTTCAGCTCGCTCAATTGGTACGTTGAAGGGGTCGAGGGTACCGTTCCAAAATAAGGCTTAACCGTCGGGCGGGCGACAAGTCAGCGAACGAAGTGCGGGTGTCTCGCGGCAAGACCACCTGCACTTTGCGCTGTAGGGCGGCCGATAGGACCAATTCGTCCTCGATGGGCCGGCGTAGACAGCCTTCATCCGCTCGCCTCGCGCATCATCGTCTTGAGCAATTCCGCCAGCACGCTTGCGATCGCGCTGGTTCCCCGTTCGTGACCGATCAGCATCAAGGTCTGGGATTCGTGCGACAGTTCGCGGACCGGCAGGTAGACGAGGCGTCCCGCCCGCCGCTCAAACTCGATATCGAACGGCGTGAGAAAGGTGATCCCGTTGTCGACCATCGCGGAGTGCCTCATGATCTCGATGGCATTGGTCTCGATGATTGGCTGCAGATCCAGTGAGACGCGCGTAAACGCGGTGTTCAAGTAAGGCCTGATCGCGCTCGTGTCGTCGGCAACGACAAGTGGATAGTCGATGCAGTCGCTCAGCCGGATACCGGTTCGCTTCGCAAGCGGATGGTTCGGCGCCATGACGGCACCGAGCTTGGCGCCGGCGCGCGCCAGGACCTTCAGATTGCCGTCCTTGGTAAAGTCGAATCCGATACCGAGATCGGCTTCGCCGTTGGCGACAGCGAACTGAATCTCCTCGCCCGTGTTGAACAGCGTCAGATTGAGCTTGACCCTCGGATTGGCGATCCGGAACGCCTTTACCGTTCCAGGGACCAGGTTCGACGCGAGCCCGCTCATCATCGCCATGGTGATCTCGCCGCGCCGCAGCCCCTTGAGCTCCTCGATCTTGGTTTGCGCGCGCGTCAGTTCTTTCAGGGTCTGCCTGACGTGGCCGATCAGAACTTCTCCTGCAGCGGTCAGGACCAGCTTCTTTGGCAGCCGTTGAAAAATTGGCGTGCCCAATTGGCTTTCCAGAGCCAGGATCTGGCGGCTGATGGCGGAAGCCGCGACGTTCAAATGATTGGCAGCCTTGCGGATCGAGCCCGTCCGCGCAACCTCGTCGATATAGTTCAACAGCCGACCGTGAAGCATTTCCCTTCTACCCGGTTGTGCCTTTCGGAGCAGATGACCTCGCGTTGCCCAAAAGGCAACGGACTTGCCGAATTAAAGCGCTTTCAAGTGATGGCGGCGCGTGCACAATCGCAAGCCTGAATAGCAGGCAATCCGCGCCGGACTCTTTTGCAGGCCTCCGGCGCAGCCAGCCGTGGGAGCCGAATGAAAGAATGGTGCTGAAGTCGCATTGGTGGTGGGATCTGAGCACGAAGGATTTCGCCGAACTCGACGCGGAGAGCGTGGTCGCGATCCTGCCCGTGGGCGCCGTCGAGCAGCATGGGCCGCATCTGCCCGTTAGGGTCGATGCCGCCATCAATGCGGGCATCATGGCCCGAGCAGTTGAGCTGATGCCGCCGGATTTGATGGCGCTGGTCTTGCCGATGATGCCGGTCGGCAAATCCGACGAGCATCTGGCATTTCCCGGCACGCTGACATTGTCGCACGAAACACTCGGGCGCGTCTGGTACGAACTGGGCGAGTGCGTCCATCGCGCTGGCGTCCGCAAGATTCTGTTCCTGAATTCGCATGGCGGTCAGCCGCAGTTACTCGAGATCGTCTGCCGCGATTTGCGCGTCAAGCTCGGTATGTTCGCCGTCAGCGTGATGTGGCCGCGGCTGATCGACCTGGATGCCCTGTTTCCGCCCGAGGAAAATCGGCATGGCATTCATGGCGGTCAGAGCGAGACCAGCGTGATGCTGCATCTGCATCCCGAGCTCGTAGAGATGAATCATGCTGAACACTTCGTCCCGCTGTCGGTCGAGATCGAACGCGAGTCGCAAATGCTCGGTCCAGAAGCCGGCGCCAAGTTCGGCTGGCAGGCGCAGGACCTGCATCCAAAGGGCGCCTGCGGCGACGCCACCAAGGCGACTGCCGAGCTTGGCCGGCTGGTCGTCGAGCGCTCTGCTGCTCGGCTTATCAAGCTGATCGAGGAGATCAGCCGTTATCCATTGTCGCGCATCACGGCCCATACGGCGTTCGATGGATCGCGGCGCGGATGACCAGAAGGAGATTGAACACGTGGCATTCAGTGCCGTAGACCTTGCGCAGGCGACAGCTTTCCGGATTTCACCGAAGGACACCAATTACTTCGTGATGCTGTTCGATCAGGAGACCGACCGGATCGACAACGTCTTCGTCATCGAGATATTCAAGGTCGGCGGCGCCACGCCGCCGAACGAACATAGCCGGGCGCATGAATTCTTCCACGTCCTGCACGGGGAGGGCGTTGCGCATTGCGACGGCAAGACCGTGGCGATCAAGAAGGGCGACTCGCTTCTGCTGCATCCGGGTTCCGAGCATGTGATCGAGAACACCGGCA
The DNA here is from genome assembly GCF_029990105.1 of Bradyrhizobium sp. Arg237L. NCBI lineage: Bacteria > Pseudomonadati > Pseudomonadota > Alphaproteobacteria > Hyphomicrobiales > Nitrobacteraceae > Bradyrhizobium > Bradyrhizobium sp. Arg237L. Next base: position 70,150 of record NZ_JAQMIL010000008.1, read on the forward strand.
CCGGCAAGCTCTACACGCTCACGGTGATGACGCCGAATGAAGATTTCGCCGAGCTGATCCGCGGCGGCGAGCGCGTCGAGCTCGAAGCCGACGACATCCGCATCCTGCAGGGGCAATAGCCGATGAGTTCGGCCTCACATCGTGCCAGCGAGGACGGAGCTTTGCGGCCGCTCGGATCGAGCGAGCGCAATCGCTGGTGCGTGTCAGCGGCTCGCGCCGACCTGGTGCGCGATCCGATTCCACCGAAACCGGTGACACTGCAGGCCGACGGCAAGCTGATCACCATCGATCTCGCGCGCACGGCGATGATCGTGGTCGATATGCAGAACGACTTCTGCCACCCGAACGGCTGGCTGGCGCATATCGGCGTGGATGTCGCCCCGGCGCGGCGGCCGATCGCCCCGCTGCGCCGGCTGCTCCCACTGCTGCGCAAACATGATGTGCCGGTGATCTGGGTCAACTGGGGCAACCGGCCCGACCGGCTCAATCTCAGCCCGGCGCTTCTGCACGTTTATAACCCCGATGGCCGCGGCGTCGGTCTCGGCGATCCGTTGCCTGGCTCCGGCGCAAAGGTGCTCGAGCGCGGAAGCTGGTCGGCCGCGATTGTCGATGAGCTCGAGACCGATCCGTCCGATATCCAGGTTGCGAAGTATCGGATGTCTGGTTTCCAGGACACCGAGCTCGACAGCATTCTGCGCAATCTCGGCGTCACCACGCTGATGTTCGCCGGCGTCAATGCCGACCAGTGCGTGTTGTGCACGCTGCAGGACGCCAATTTCCGCGGCTATGACTGCCTGCTACTGGAAGACTGCGCGGCTACCACTTCGCCGGACTATTGCCTCGCAGCGACCCTCTACAATGTGCGCCAATGCTTCGGCTTCGTCACGAGTTCGCAGACGATCGTCGCAGGGCTCGGCGAAGGCGAGCTGCAAGCAACGAAGATCATGCCATGAACGACCTTTCCGATAGCCTCGCGCGTCTCATCGACGATCTCGGCGACGTTCCTGTCGTTACCGATCCCAAGGTCGTGCGCCGGCGCTCGCGCGATTTCTTCTGGTACAGCCCGGTGCTGAACGAGCAATTGAACGGCATGTCGGCCGATCTCGTCGCCTCGCCGCGGGACGAAGCCGACGTCGTCCGCGTTGCTGCCGCCTGTGCTCGGCATCGCATTCCGATCACGGTGCGCGCGGGTGGCACCGGCAATTACGGCCAAGCCGTGCCGCTGCGCGGCGGTGTGCTGCTCGACGTTCTGGCGCTCGACAGTACCAAATGGGTCAAGCCGGGCCTGATCCGGGTCGGCGCTGGCGCAAAGCTGAACACGATCGATGCCGAGCTGCAGCCCCACGGCTGGGAGCTGAGGATGCATCCGTCCACCAAGCGCACGGCGACGATCGGCGGCTTCGTGGCGGGCGGATCGGGCGGCATCGGCTCGGTCATTCACGGTGGCTTGCGCGAGCCCGGCAATATCCTCGCCGCGCGCGTAGTCACGGTCGAGGAAGAGCCGCGCGTCATCGAGTTGCGTGGCGACGCGGCGCAGAAGATCAACCGCGCCTACGGCACGACCGGCATCATCACCGAACTCGAAATGCCGCTGGCGCCCGCCTGGCGATGGATCGATGTCGTGGTGGCGTTCGACGATTTCGTCGACGCGGCCGCGTTCGGCTACGAGGCCGCGCTGGCGGATGGGATCGTCAAGAAGCTGCTGTCGCCGATCACCGCACCGCTGCCGTCGTATTTCGGTGCGCTGAAGCCGTACTGTCCCGACGGCAAGAGCATCCTGATCGCGATGATCGCCGAACCCTCGCTCGAGAGCTTCAAGTCGCTATTGGCGGGCCGCGGCACCATCACGCTGGAGACGCCGACCGACGAGAGTCCGGGGCAGGTGCCGCTCTACGAATACACTTGGAACCACACCACGCTGCAGGTCCTGAAGACCGACCGTTCGGTCACCTATCTACAATGTCTTTATCCGCATGACCGGCTGATGGAGAAGGTGGTCGAGATGCGCAAGTTGTTTCGGGACGAGGTGTTGCAGCATCTGGAGTTCATTCGCTTCGGCGGCCGCGTCACCTGCAGTGGGCTGCCCGTCGTGCGCTACACCAATGCAGACAGGCTGAACGAGATCATCAGCCTGCACGAGGCGCGCGGCGTCCATATCGCCAATCCGCATGTCTTCACGGTGGAGGACGGCAGCCGCTATAAGCGCGCCGATGCCGATCAGCTCGGCTTCAAGCACGAGGTCGATCCGTACGGCCTGCTCAACCCCGGCAAGATGCGCAGCTTCGTGCTCGAGCGGCCGTGAGATGCGGGTGCTCTATGTCTATTGCCATCCGCTGAGCGAAAGCTTTCACGCCGCGATCCGGAAAGAGGCGCTGGCCGGGCTGGCTGAGGCGGGCCACACCGTCGACCTGCTCGACCTCTATGCTGAGGGCTTTGATCCGGTACTGACGGCGGAGCGCCGGCGCGACTATCACGACCCCGCGCGCAACCGCGCCAACAACCAGGCCCATGCCGACCGCCTGATGGCCGCGGACGCGCTGGTCGTGCAGTTCCCTACCTGGTCCTTCGGTCCGCCGGCGATGCTGAAGGGCTGGTTCGACCGGATGTTCGGTCCCGGCATTGCGCTGGATCTGTCGGATCCGTCGCATGCCAAGCCGATGCTGATGCATATCCGCCGTATCACCGGCATCTCGACCTATGGTCGCCCGCGCTGGCAGGCGATCGGCATGGCTGATCCGCCGCGCCGGATCATCAAGCGCTACCTGCGCTGGTTCACCGGCTCGAAAGCGTCGGTCAGTTACTACGCGCTCTATCACATGAATGTCGCGACGGATGCGCAGCGCGGCCGGTTCCTCGCCAAGATAAGGCGCGAGATGGTGCGGTTCTAACCGTCCGCGGGCGCGGCGGCGATCGCCTCGATCTCGACGAAGAACTCAGGACGCGTGAAGCCGGACACGATCACCAGGGTCGAAGCCGGCGGAGTTCCCTGAAAATGCCGGTCGCGTGAGCGCATATAGCCCTGCATGTGCTCGCGGGCGGTCACGTAAGCATTGAGCCGGATGACATTTGCAAGCGTCATACCGTCCTCGGCGAGGATGGCCGCGATATTGGCAAAGCACAGATCAGCCTGCTGCTCGCATTGCGACGGGATCGTCTCGTCGGCGGCAATGCCGAGCTGGCCCGAGGTGACGACGAGGCGATGGTTTGGTGCAACGGAAACGCCGTGGCTGTAGCGCGCAAAGGGCGGCCTGATCGAAGCTGGAGAAAGCGCACGCAAGGTCACCCCCGGGAGACAACTGTTAGCAGGGCGCAAAGCGTAACGCCGATTGCCTGCTACTTCCACCACATACGCCACGCGCCCTCTAGAACTCCGCGATCGACGCTGTTGCTTCAAAGGCAACGGATCGCTCGAATAAAAATGCTTTCAGGCGACAGGCGGCTGTGCATCCTTGGCATCCATTGAGGACGGATTGTCACGTCGACAATGCCGGTCCGGGATCATGGGCCGGGCGCAACGCCGGCCATAACGGGGAAGCCGCAATGGCCATGAAGTTCCTGCCGCGAACGATCGCAATCACCCTGGTCGGCGCCGGCGCGTTGTTCGGCTCGATGGGGTCGACGTTCGCCGCGGACAAAGTGACGTTCCTGACGAGCTGGTTCGCGCAGGCCGAACATGGCGGCTTCTATGAAGCAAAGGCGACCGGGCTGTACGAGAAGGCCGGCCTCGACGTGACCATCAAGATGGGTGGTCCGCAGGTCAACGGCTCGCAGCTCCTGCTCGCCGGCGAGACCGATTTCCTGATGGGCTACGACATCCAGGTGTTGAAGGGGCGGGAGCAGAACCTGCCGCTGGTCACAGTCGCCTCGTCCTTTCAATTCGACCTCCAGGGACTGATGACGCATGACGATGTCGCCAACATCGCAGCGCTCAAGGGCAAGCCGATCCTGATCGCAGGCTCCTCCCGCGTTACGTTCTGGCCCTGGCTCAAGGCCAAGTACGGATTCACCGACGATCAGATCCGCCCTTACACGTTCAACCTGCAGCCTTTCTTCGCCGACAAGAACATGGCCCAGCAGGCCTATCCGTCGTCCGAGCCCTATCAGGCCGAGCAGCAGCACGAGAAGGTGAAGTTCTTCCTGCTCGCCGACGGCGGCTATCCGCCTTATGGTTCAACAATCGTCACCACCGAGAAGATGATCGCCGAGAAGCCCGATGTCGTGGCGCGCTTCGTCAAGGCCTCGCTCGAGGGCTGGCGCGACTATCTGAAGAATCCTGCGCCGGCCAATGCGCTGATCAAGGCCGACAACCCGAAGATGACTGACGGACAGATCGCGTTCGCGCTCGAGAAGCTGAAGGAGAACAAGGCCATCGACGGCGGTGATGCCGCAAAGCTCGGCATCGGCGTGATCACTCAGGATCGCTACAAGCAGATCTACGATTTCCTGGTCGCGGGCGGCCTGCTCGATCCCAAGGTGGACTGGCACAAGGCCTATGACGATCGCTTCGTCAAGGACCTGAAGATCGGAGTGCAATAGTGGGCCGATGAACGCTCTCTTGCCGGGCGAGCCGCTTGATGAAGGCGGACCACGGATGGTGACGGGCGGCGAACGACCGCCCGCAGTCGAAGTGCTGTCGGCCGAGAAAGTGTTCTCGAACGGCGCGCGGGGACTGGCGCCGATCAATCTGACGATCGCCGATGGCGAGTTCCTGACACTGATCGGTCCGTCCGGCTGCGGCAAGAGCACGCTGCTGAAACTGATCGCGAACCTGATCGAGCCATCGGATGGCCGGCTGTTGTGGTGGCGCGGAGGTTTCTCGCAGGTCGGGCAGGAGGGCAGGCGGTTCGCCTTTGTCTTTCAGGAGCCGACCTTGATGCCCTGGGCGCGCGTCGAGGCCAATGTTCGGCTTCCGCTGGAGCTGTCCAACGTTGCCAAGACCAAAGCTGCGCCGCTGGTGACTGAAGCGCTCGAACAGGTAGGCTTGTCCGCTTTCACCAGGCATTTCCCGCGCCAACTCTCCGGCGGCATGAAGATGCGGGTCTCGATCGCGCGTGCGCTGGTGACGAAGCCAAATCTGCTGCTGATGGATGAGCCGTTCGGCGCGCTGGACGAGTTCACGCGCAACAAGCTCGACGCTGACTTGATCCGCCTGTGGTGGGAAGGCAAGTTGACGACGGTGTTCGTGACCCACTCGATCTATGAAGCCGTGTTCCTATCGACGCGCATCATCGTGATGGCGGCAAACCCAGGCCGCATCTTCCGCACCATGACCATCGACGAGCCGCAGCCGCGCGGCGAGGGCTTTCGCGACAGCCCGAAATTCGCCGCCTACTGCCGGGAACTTTCGACCTGGCTTGCGGAGGCGTCGCTGCCATCCGCATCGGCAGGTGTCTCATGAGGCCGTTGCTGCAGTCGGAGACGTTCGTGCGGATCGTCGCCCCGCTGGGGGTGGGGATCGCGCTGTTCGCACTGTGGGAGGTCGGCTTTCGGCTGGCCTCGGTGCCGGTCTATCTGTTTCCGAAGCCGAACGACATCTTCACAAGCTTCGTCAACAATGGACCGTCGCTGTTCCGCGCATTGCTGGTCACGTTGCGCGTGACATTGCAGGCGTTTGCCGCAGCCGTCATCATCGGGACGCTGGTCGCATTCATGTTCGCGCAGAGCCGTGCGATCGAGATCAGCCTGTTCCCCTATGCGGTGCTGCTGCAGGTGACGCCAGTCGTCGCGATCGCGCCGCTGATCATCATCCTCGTCAAGAACACACAGCTCTCGCTGACGATCTGCGCGACGCTGGTCGCACTGTTCCCGATCATCTCCAACACTACGCTCGGCTTGCGCAGCGTCGATCCGGGGCTCGCCAATTATTTCCGGATGAACCGCGCCAGCCGGCTCAAGACCCTGGTCAAGCTCCGCATCCCTGGCGCGTTGCCCTATTTTTTCGGCGGCCTGCGGATTTCCAGTGGGCTCGCCTTGATCGGCGCCGTGGTCGCCGAATTCGTTGCCGGCACCGGCGGCCGCTCGTCGGGGCTTGCTTACGAAATCCTCGATGCCGGCTTCACGCTCGATATTCCCCGCATGTTCGCGGCGCTGTTCCTGATCACACTGACCGGTGTCGTGCTGTTCGCCGCGATGGTCGTGCTATCGAGGCTGGCGCTGTCGAACTGGCACGAAAGCGAAATAAGGACCGAGACATGACTGCGATGCTGATCGAGAACGCCGTCGGGATCTTCACCGGCCTGCCGGGTGCCGCGATGCGTGCGACGGGCGCCGTCCGCATCCGCGACGGCGTCATTGCCGAGATCGGAGCGCTCGAGCCGCAGCCGGACGAGCAACGGCTCGATGCGCGCGGTTGCGTTATCTATCCAGGCCTGATCTCCACCCATCATCACATGTTCCAGAGCGTGATGAAGGGCGTCGCCGCCGGCATCAACCTTCCGCTCGCGGGCTGGCTGCGCGCGGCGCCCTACAGGCTATGGTCGAAGCTCGACGAGGAGGCGCTTGCGGTCGCCGCGAAGATCGCTTTGTCCGAGCTGCTGCTGTCGGGGACGACGACGGCCGCCGATCACCACTATCTCTTCAGCGACACATTCAGGTTCGATCCCGCCCATGTGATCTTCGAGGTCGCGCGCAGCCTGGGCATCCGCCTGGTGTTCTGCCGCGGCGGCGCCACCAAGGACCGTCACATGAACGCCGACGACTTTCCGCCGTTGCCGGTGGAAACGCTCGACTCCATGCTGAAGTCGGTCGAGGCCTGCGCGCAGCGCTTCCATGATCCATCGCCGCGCAGCCTGACGCGCGTGGCGCTGGCGCCGACCACGCCGACCTGGTCGCTCGACCCCGGCGAGCTGAAGGAGGTGATCGCGGCGGCGCGGCGGATCAAGCTCAGGCTGCATAGCCATCTCTCCGAGACCGCTGACTATGTCGACTTCTGCCTCACGGTCCACGGCAAGCGTCCGGTGGAATGGCTCGCCGACCACGACTGGCTGGGGCCCGACATCTGGTTTGCGCATCTCGTCCATCTCGATCCCGGGGAGGTCGAGATGCTCGCAAGCACCGGTACCGGCATGGCGCATTGCCCGCAATCCAACTGCCGCCTCGGCTCCGGTGTCGCGCCGGCCGATCACATGGCGCGGCTTGGCGGCGCGGTGTCGCTCGGTGTCGACGGCGCGGCCTCCAACGAGGCGGCTGACATGATCAGCGAAATGCACAGCTGCTGGCACACCCATCGCGCCGTAAAGGGCGCGCATGCCGTGACGGCCGAAGACGTCGTGCACTGGGCGACCGCCGGCGGCGCCCGCGTCCTCGGTTTCCCGGAGATCGGCACGCTTGCGCCGGGACAGCAGGCCGACATCGCGATCTTCGATCTGAACCAGCCGCGGCACTTCGGCATGCACGATCCGATGATCGCGCCGGTCACCTGCGCCGGCAGCGCGCATGTGCGTTACCTTTTGGTCGGTGGCCGCATCGTGGTCGAGGACGGCGCCATTCCAGGCCTCGATATCGCAAAACTCAGATCCGATGCCCTCCGCGTGGTCGAGCGGATGGCGGCCTGATAGCGGAGGAAATCATGCTCAGCACCAAACAGCCGGTACTTCGCCGCTTCTGGTATGCGACCGTGCCGCTCGAGCATCTCAAGGATGGTCCAAAGCCATTCACCCTGCTCGGTGAACCGATCGTGCTGTTCCTCGATGCAGAGGGACAGCCGGCGGCGCTCGAAGACCGCTGCTGTCATCGCACCGCGAAACTGTCGAAGGGCTGGTGCAAAAACGGCAACATCGTCTGCGGCTACCATGGTTGGGAGTATGATCGTGACGGCAAGCTCGTGATGATCCCGCAGTTCCCGTTCGAGCAGCCCGTTCCTGAGGCGCGAGCGCAGTCATTTCGGGCGCGGGCGCGATACGGCTATGTTTGGATCGCGCTGGATGAACCGTTGCGCGACATTCCCGAAGTTCCCGAGGATGGTCGTCCGGATTATCGCCGCATCCACCAGTTCTACGAAAAATGGAATACCGCTGCGCTGCGGCTGATGGAGAACTCCTTCGACAACGCCCACTTCGCTTTCGTGCACAAGGGCACTTTCGGCAACATCAATCAGCCCAAGCCAGAGAAATACGAGATCGTCGAGACCGACGAAGGCTTCGACGCCGAGACCGTCATCACCGTTCGCAATCCGCCGAGTGCCCATCGGATCAGCGGCACGACTGATCCGGTCACGAAGCGACACCAGCGTAACAAATGGTTCATGCCGTTCTGCAGGCGGCTCGACATGGAGTATCCATCGGGCATCCGGCATATCATCTTCAATTGCGCGACGCCGATCTCCGACGGCCAAATACAGGTCGTTCAGATCCTCTTCCGTAACGACACCGAGGCCGACTGCTCGACCCAGGAATTGATCGACTGGGATGCCGCGATCATCGCTGAGGACCGCGACATGCTCGAATCGACCGACCCCGACGCTATAGTGGATATGAGCCGGAAGATCGAAATGCACATGCCATCGGACCGGCCGGGCATGATCATGCGCAAGCGACTACTTGAACTCCTGCGAGCGCATGATGAGGAGGAGCAGCCTAAGCCCCAACTGGCTTAAAGCAAGGTTCAGAGAATACGATTGCAGCTAGGTGCAGATGGTCTATCTTAACGATAGCTCGACCTGTGTGTACCGAAAACCTAAACCCGGACGTAGTGGTGATGGAGTCCGCCAAGGATCGCCGTCGATTTGATGCTGCCGGTCGGCTGAACCGGACGAGAGACCGGCGCATCCTTATCCAACGACCGATGCGGTCTAATGTCGTCGTAGTAGCGGGCATAAGATCGCAGAGTTCGGCGTAGATGCGCCTCGCCCCGGACAATGACGTGGTCGACGCATTCTCGCCGGATTGATCCGATCAGCCGTTCCGCGTAGCCGTTCTGCCACGGCGAGGCTGATGCAGTCGGCTTGTCCCGGATGCCCATGGCCCGCAATCGGCGCGTGACGACGCGGCCATAGATCCGATCCCGATCTCGGATGAGGTAATGCGGAGCCCCGTCCCAAGGAAATGCCTCCGTGATTTGACGTGCAACCCATTCGGGCGTCGGATGTGCTGTGACGTTGATCCAGACGAGGTCTCTGCGGTCGAGCCGGACGATGACGAGGGCATAGAGCGGCGCCCCAAAGCGGATTGTCGACGCTGATCCGTCGGATCAATCCACGCAGCTCGGTGTCGATCTGCGGCCGGCCTCCTGAAGATCGCGACTTCCAACGCCAGTAGCAGCGAAAGCCGGACCTGTGCCAACGCACGAGCGTATCGGGCCGGACGATGGTGAGAACCTCCAGGATTGATGGGAACCATCGATACAGCTGGATCAAGAACCAGCGATCATGGTTCGTGAGACGGACACGACCATTCGGCCTGCGCCTCAAGACAATCAACTGATGTCGAAGCGCTACGTTCTCAGCCACAAGCCGGATTTTCGACTTGAATGGACAGGCCAAGACCGCCACGACGAAACACAGGGGCCCGAACATTCCGCCAGCTTAGGCGATTCTATCACGTCAGCAACTCGGATAGGGTTTTCGGTACACGCAGCTCCGTTGTAGCCACTAAGAACATTACTCTTGCTTATCGGGTGAGCGTTCATTCATCGTCAGAGTCGATATATGTCGCTGCATGAATTTCGTGTTCTTACTTCCGTCTGTGAAGTAAACATTGTTGTTTCTCACACATCGCGGGCAGTCGTTTTGCGTTGCATCAATGCGCGTCAACAAAATCTGCGCGTTGATGTGAAGGAAGATATGTAGGAGCACGAAATTTCGAGCCACTCGGTGATGGCCAGGCCGCTCCTGAAAGAGGGAAAGATAAGCGTGCCAGACGTGGATCTGTTCTCAGGCGAGGGCCTGCACGGTGCAAAGGATCCGCCAAGGCTGGTTGCTCGGCGAGGTCGCAGCGAGATCGCCTTCGCAGGCATCATGGGCAGCGGGCCGGGCATTGAGAGTCTGGTGGCTCGGACCGTTCGTGCTGCGGGACCGAAATCTAACAGAAAGCGCGCAATGGCGAAAAGGCAAAACGCAGTTGATCTGCTTGGGATCCGGATAGCCGAAGCTATCGTTCTGACACTTCTTGAGGAAGGTCGGAAATCTAGCACGGCCTTTGAAGAAGTCGAAGAACGCCTTGTGCGGGTCCATCGCCGCCTGCGTCAGCGGGTGGTGCGGAACTTCGTAAAGGAAGTCAGAGTGCTCCGTCAGGCCGATCAGTTCCTTGATCGGATCGAATTGAGAGAGCTTCCTCGGCTCGCCGCGCTCGTGCTCAAGGATCCTCTGATCCAGGCAGAGATTGTAGACCCCACCGGCAGCAACCGATTGTCCGCAGAAACAGTTCTTCCTCGGCGTCGTCGGCGTAGATCCTGAAAGTCGTCGGCATGGACTACTATCCGGACCTCGATCTCTTCGCTCGGACCGAACTGCTCCAGGGGACTCCTCCGGACGCGCTCCGGGTCCTTCAAGCTTGGGCGGGACGAAGGCGTCTTGCCGCTGGCGACATCCTGTTTCAACAGGGCGACCGCACGACGTCTCTTTTCCTGGTGATCGCGGGCCGGCTACGGGCTTCGCAGATGGCCCAGGGCGGTCAGCAGATTATCATCCGTTATATTGGTCCGGGAGAGGTCGCGGGCTGCGCGGCGTTTGTGGCAAACGATACCCATCCCGGCACCGTGACCGCTGTGGACGACAGTCATTTGATTGGCTGGACGAGTGCCAGCCTCAGACAGATCATGGAGCGTTATCCCGTTATTGCCATCAATGCCGTCGCGCTGCTGTGCCGGCGATACCACGAGATGCAGATTCGTCTGCGAGAAGTCTCGACCGAACGGGTCGAGCGTCGGATTGGTCATACCCTTCTTCGTCTGGCGCATCAGTCGGGGCGCCGGACGGCGCGCGGCATCGAGATCGCGTTTCCACTGTCCCGCCGTGACCTCGCCGAAATGGTCGGAACCACCCTGTATACCGTCAGCAGAATCGTCAGCGTGTGGGAGGAGCGGGGCATCGTCAGCTCCGGGCGGCGCCGCGTAGTCCTGTGCAAGCCGCATGCTCTCGCGGCCATCGCAGACGAAGAAGAATAGTAAGCCTGGGCGCTCACGCCGACTCTGACCTGGCTCGCGGCATATGGTCCCGAGGATTGGCGTCGCCGTGACGCTTTTTCGCTCGCATCAGCTGAAAAAATCAATCATGGAACGCGCCGAGCGTATGAAGGCCAACGCAGCTGGGTGATCGATGCCCTCCCTATGCACGATCGCCACCTCGGATGGCTGCAGGCCTGGCAAATCCCGAATGATCACGCCAGGCAGGCGATAATTTTTCAGCGACGCTGGTGCAATCGCGATGCCGACCCCCGCTGCCACGAGCAGGCTCAGCGTATACATGTCGCTGGCTTCGTGGATGGCCGCAGGGCGAATGCCGGCATCGCTCAGAACAAGCGATTGCGCTGCAGCGTATCCGGGTGCGTTACGCTTTGAATAAGTGACGAACTCTGCGCCGTCGAGATGACACAGCTCGAGATCCGGTTGCGTCGCCAGCCGGTGCGACGCTGGCAGGAACAGCTTGAATGGCTCCTTGTGAATGAGGATGGTGTGCAATCCTCGTGGCTCGAGCAGCGGAAGACGCAAAAAGCCGACGTCGAGCATCCCACTCCTGATCAGGCCGAGCTGCTCGGCTGTCAGATGATGGCGCAGATCGAGTTCAACGCGCGGGTAATCCTTGCGAAAAGCGGCGATCAGGGGTGGAATCACATAGGCTGCGGCGGTCGAGATGAACCCGATCCGCAATCGACCGATCTTGCCCTCGGCTGCCAGCCTTGCCCGCTCGACAGCGCGCGTTCCGATGTCCAGGATATCCCGGGCCTCCTTGAGGTAGATCCTTCCAGCATCGGTCAATGTCGTCTTCTGGTGCGAACGCTCGAAGAGCAGAACACCGAGCTCCTGCTCGAGCTTGTCGATCTGCGTGCTGAGAGCCGGCTGGCTCAGATGCATATGCTCGGCCGCTCGGCTGAAATGGAGCGCCTCGGCGACGGCGAGGAAGCACCGCAGTTGAACGATTTCCATCTACACGCGTCCTTGGGGTGAGGTCTGTAACCTTGAATCGTGCGAAAGACGGCGGTCATTAGCCGTTGGTTCGATGACGAAGGTCAGCCGGCTCACACGTCAGACTTTCGCGGGCGCGAAGGGCCATATCGATGAACAGACGGGTCTCAGTCTGTGTCGTGTGCTTGCGCAAGATGACGCCGATCTCGGCCGCCGGTAACCAGTCCGCTCTCAGAAAAGCGAGGCCTGGCAAGTTGTAGTTGCGCGCGGAGATCGGGGCGATGGCGATGCCGATGCCGACCGAAACCAATGATACCAGGGTATACATTTCTCCGACCTCCTGGACGACGTCTGGATTGATTCCGTTATTGTTCAGCGTTCGCATGATTATGTCGTGATACCCCGGCGCGTTGCGTCGCGAATACATGATGAAGGAATTTCCTTCGATATCTCGCGGCCGGATCATCGTCTGCTGTGCCAATGGATTGTCCTTGGATACAACCACGGCATGGTCTTCGCTATGAACCGTGAGCATCTCGACATCGTGCGGAAACAGCAGTGGCAAACGAATGAAGCCGACGTCGAGGGCGCCGGCTTCGACCAGGGTGAGCTGCTCGGTATTGATGTGATTTTGCAGCCTCAGCTCGACCTGTGGGAAAGATTGGCGAAACTCGGCAACGAGCTTGGGAAGGAAGTGCCCGGTGATCGCGGTTGAAATAAAGCCAACTTTGAGTTGCTGCAGGATGCCGGTAGAGGCGCGACGGGTGTGCTCCGCCGCGTGCTGTGCCGTTGCCAGCATCTCGCTGATCTCGGCGCGAAAGATATTTCCTGCGTAGGTGAGCCGCGTCTCCTGGCGGCCGCGCAACAGCAGGCTCACGCCGATCTCATCCTCCAGATTCTGAATTGCGAGGCTCAGTGCCGCCTGGGTAAGGCCGAACTCCTCCGCGGCCTTGCGGAAGTTCAGATGTTCCGCGACTGCCAGAAACATCTGGAGTTGACGAATTTTCATGAGTTGCGGCCCCAGATCACTCTGCGACGAGAAACCCGACGCAAACGAAGCCGTCATTTGTCGAGGTTATCACGAACATCAAACTGACGAATTAACTTGAGCGCAACGTTTGTCATAAGCGGACGGTTCGACATTGCGCTAGATCAACGGAAGCGCGCATTACAAGCGTTCCAAAGCCCGCGAATTCGTCTCATCTGTTGATTGTAAATGAGCTGCATGGCGTCGCCATACGACCCGCTCCGATCGACAGAACTTATCACGGATCTCAAAACATACGATTTCACCTGCGATCGATCATCCAGCAATCTCTCGTCGTCATCAGTTGCGTAGCTCGATGATCTTCCGAAGTCGGGCTCACGAATTGAAATCGTCCGCTGGAGAGATCGAAGATGGATGTCACAACATATAAAGCGGCTTATACCGCTCATAACTGGTCAACGCGCCGAGAGGGAAAGCAGCGTCGAATGGCGCTCGTGAGCCCTTGGATGAACGGGAAATTCCTTCCGCAAAAGAAAATCGTCGAGGCGCTGGAGACCCTGCTGGTTCCGGGCGACCGTGTTGTCATCGAGAGCGTGCAAAAGCAGGCCGACTTCCTGTCGCGCTCGCTCGCCAAGGTGAACCCGAAAAAGGTTCACGATCTGAAGGCGGTGATCTGGGCGATCGCACGCCCCGATCACATGGAGATATTCGAGCAGGGAATCGCCAGCGAGGTCGACTTCAGCTTTGCGGGTCCGCAGAGCCTCCGTCTCGCGCAGATGCTCGAAGACGGGCAGATCAAGGTGAACTCGATCAACACCTATGTCGAGCTTTCAGCGCGCTTGTTTGTCGATTTGATTCCGAATGCGGTGCTGGTCTGCGCCGATATGGCCGATCATGAGGGCAATATCTACACCGGCGCCAATACCGAAGACACGCCGTCGATGGTCGAAGCTGCTGCATTTCGCGACGGCATCGTCATCGTCCAGGTCAACCAGATCGTCGATAAGCTTCCACGCATCGATATTCCCGGCGGCTGGATCGACGTGATCGTTGAATCCGATCGCCCGTTTGCCAAGGAGCCGATCCAGACCCGTGATCCCAAGGATATCAAGGAGCTACAGATCCTCACGGCGATGATGGTGATTCGCGGCGTCTATGAGCGCCATCAGGTTCTCTCGCTCAACCATGGCGTCGGTTTCGACACCGCGTCGATCGAGCTGCTGCTGCCGACCTATGGTGGCAAGCTCGGCCTGAAGGGAAAAATCTGCCGCAACTGGATTCTCAATCCGCAGCCGACCCTGATCCCCGCGATCGAGAGCGGATGGGTAGAGAGCGTTCATAGCTTCGGCAATGAAGACGGTATGGAGAAGTATGTCGCGGCGCGCCCCGATATCTACTTCACTGGCCAGGATGGCAGCCTTCGGTCGAATCGCGTGTTCGCCCAGTTGGCCGGCCATTACGCTGTCGACCTGTTCGCGGGCTCGACCCTGCAGATCGACTCCGAGGGCAATTCCTCGACGGTCACGAAGGGACGCATCGCCGGCTTTGGTGGCGCTCCCAACCTCGGTAGCGATGCGCGCGGCCGTCGCCATCCCTCGCCGGCGTGGTTGTCATTGATCACATCGGATGACGCCACCGTGCGCGGCCGCAAGCTATGCGTGCAGGTGGTCGAGACGTTCAAGGCCGGCGGCGTGCCGCTGTTCGTTGAGACGCTCGATGCGGTCCAGGTTGGTAAGGACGCCAAGCTGCCGATCGCGCCGGTGATGCTCTACGGCAACGACGTCTCGCATGTCGCGACCGAAGAGGGCATTGCCTACCTCTACAAGGCGGATGGCCTCGAAGAGCGTCGCGCGGCTGTCGCGGCCGTCGCCGGTGTCACCAAGGTCGGCCTCAAGTCGAATGCCAAGCAGGTCAAGCGGCTGCGGGAGAAAGGCGTGGTCGCTTACCCCGAGGATCTCGGCGTGCGGCGTTCCGATGCCAACCGATCGCTGCTGGCAGCGCGCAGCATGAAGGATCTCGTGACTTGGTCCGGCGGTCTCTACGAGCCCCCCGCACGCTTCAGGAGCTGGTGATGAGGTCGCTTTCCGCCCGCCGCGCGGAGAAGGCAGACGCCCAGGTCGCATCGACCTTCTCCGTCCCGATCAGCGTCTTCCCGGCGCAACTTGCCACCTTGGCCGTCGATTCCCTGATCGCGGAAGCCAGCCTGACGCCCAAGCCAGGGCTGGTCGACAGTCGAGGACCCGGCGCTCATGCCGATCTCGACATCGACCTGATGCATCGGTCGGCCCGCTCGCTCCATTCCTGCTTCCGGGACATGTCCCGGGCTGCAAGGGGGGCGGTTGTCGGCCGGCAGATTCGCGAGCAGCTCGCAGCAATCGGCCGTGAGGGCGAAGTTGCGATGTTTGCAGCGACGGGTGGCGTCAATACACACAAGGGTGCCATCTGGTCCCTCGGTTTGCTGGTGGCGGGAGCGGTGATGTCCACCCGGCCCGGCGATGCCGAGGACATTGCAGCCATCGCTGGCGGCATCGCGCGCTTCAGCGATAGCCGAATGCCGACCGGCGCGACCAACGGCAGTCGGGTGGTCGAGCGCTATGGCGTGCCCGGTGCCCGCGGCGAAGCTCAGAGCGGCTTCCCGCACGTCGTGAGCATCGGTCTTCCAGCCCTGCGGCGGGCCCGCTCTCGCGGTATCGCCGAGACCTTCGCCAGACTGGATGCTCTGCTGTCGATCATGGCGACGCTTGACGACACCTGCCTGCTCCATCGCGGCGGTCCCAAGGCCCTCGAAACGGCCAAGACCGGCGCGGCTGAAATCCTCCGACTGGGCGGCACATCGACCCAGCCAGGTAGCGATGCGCTGGGTCAACTAGACATCGATCTGCTTGAGCTGAACGCCTCTCCGGGAGGCAGCGGAGATCTGCTTGCCGCCACTCTGTTCCTGGACTCCCTCAACGACACGTCGGCGGGCTCGCCTGTCAACATCGACCACAAAGGAGCTTTTTCGCAATGGAAATCCTGAACTTTCAATTCCCTTCATCGAAGGTGAAAGCGCGACGTGCCCATGTCGGCGTTGTCGGATCGGGTGATCTCGAGATCCTGATGGAGCCTTCCATCGACGACGCCACCCACGTCACCATCCAGACCAGCGTCACCGGCTTCGGTGACACCTGGAAAGCCGTCCTCGAGCGATTTCTCGGCCAGCACCCGGAAGCCGCAAGTATCGAGATTAACGATTTTGGCGCCACTCCCGGCACGGTGGCGTTGCGTCTTCAGCAGGCTGTCGAGGAGAGCCAGTCATGACCTTCACGCCAATACTATCCGACGAGGTTGTCGCATTGAGCACTCGTCGCAGCTACATCGAGCTCAACGCGCGGGCACGGGCTCAGCAATTGCTCGATCAGGGCACGTACCGCGAATTGCTGGGTCCGTTCGATCGGGTGGAATCGCCCTGGCTCCCGATGCAGGGAATCGTCACGCAGTCCGATGACGGCTGCGTCGTAGCCAAGGGCAAGATCGATGGGCAGCCGGCCGTCGTCATCGCCATGGAAGGCAAATTCCAGGGCGGCTCGATCGGCGAAGTCTGCGGCATGAAAATGGCCGAGGCCTTCCGCCTGGCGCGCCTCGACAACGAGAAGGGCATCCCGACCCGCGCGGTGCTGTCGCTCGAAAGCGGCGGCGTGCGGCTTCAGGAAGCCAACATGGGCGAACTGGTGATCGCCGAGATCTACAGCGAGATGGTGGCGTTGCGCAAACATACGCCGCTGATCGTCGTCATCGCGGGACCAACCGGCTGCTTTGGCGGCATGTCGCTCGCCGCCGGCCTCGCCTCCTACGTAGTGATGACGAGGCAGGCACGTCTCAGCATGAACGGCCCCGAAGTGATCGAACTGGAAGCCGGCAAGGACGAGTTCGTGGCCAGCGACAAGCCGTTCGTGTGGAGCGTCAATGGCGGCGCGCAGCGCTTCGCCACCGACTTTGCGGACGTCCTTCTTGAGGACGATGCAAACGCGGTGACCGAGGCCGTCAAGGATCTGTTCCGCAAGGGGCAGCCCGCGCAACTGCGAACCGACAAATACGACCTCTTCATCAAACGCCTGAAGTCGATGGATCCATCCAAGCAGTGGACGGGCGAAGACATTCGGAATGCATGGAAGGCAGGTGCGAAATGACCAATCCTCTCAACAATCGCGGGCGCAAGTGGTTCGAGGCCCTTACCGGCAGTACCGGCAAGGTCGAGGGCAACCCCGGTTCTCTCATGGTTGCCGAGGCCAATCTCGGCAGCGAGAAAGCGGTCTTCGTCGGCGTTGCGCCTGATGCCAACGCGCGCTTCCCGCGGACCGGCCACACGGAGGTCGGTCTTGAGGAAGGTTGGTACGGCACGAAGAATCTGCGTGCCGTCATCGAGGCGGACAAGAACGGTCCGAAACGTCCGATCATCACGGTTTGCGACTCCAAGAGTCAGGCCTATGGCCGCCGTGAGGAGTTGTTCGGCATCCACCTTGCTGCAGCCGCCATCATTGCAGCCTATGCCGATGCCCGCACTGCCGGTCATCCGGTGATCGCTCTGATCGTTGGACGCTGCGTGTCGGGCTCGTTCCTGGCGCTGGCGGGCCAGGCCAACCGGATGATCGCGTTCGACGATCCGGAGGTTCTGATTCACGCCATGTACAAGGACGCGGCGGCCCGCATCACGCGCCGCAGTGTCGCCGAACTCGACAAGCTGGGTGAGACGATTGTTCCGATGGCCTACGACATCGGGTCTTTCAACAAGCTCGGCGGACTTCACTCGCTGCTCAAAGTTGCCAACCCCGACACCCCGGCGAAGGCGACGGTCGAGCAGGTCAAGAGCGCCTTGATCGAGGCGATCGCAGACGCGCGCAACTCCCCGCGCACCCTTGATGTCCGCCTCGAGTCGGACGGCGCCAAGGCGTTCCGCAAGGGCTCTATCAAGGTCCGCGAGCTCATGACCCGGCAGTGGGCCCCCTCCTGACAAGAACTGCGCTCGTCTCCGAGAGGCGAGGCGAGCGCAACCTACCTTCAAGCGAGCGATGACAGGAAAGCCGCCACGCGCGGCGAGAACCATGACCCGACAGATCGCCACCCCGTACAAATTCCGTCCGCATGATCTGGTGTGGATCGATGATCCGCGGAGCTTCATTGCGCCGTCGCCGACGCCGGCGCCGGCTTGGGTCGCCACCGCTCTCGCTGCAGAGCCAGTCATGGTGGTGCGACGTGGCCGCGTTTCATCGGGGCTGATCCCGGTCGGCGTTCGTGGTAGCGCACGTGACGAGCGCTTCGCCGGCGTAGTGGCTTCCGCCTCTATTACAAGACGGGTCAGGCCGGAAGAATTGTTGTCGCAGCGCCAGGAGCCAACACAGGCTCGCCGCGATGCGATGCCGGCATTGCAGGGATTTTACGCGGTCATGTCGGCTTGGGCAGATCTCGATCTGCCCTGGGGGCCGGTCGGCAGCGTTGGCTTTGAATTGGCAACGGGTGTGCCGGTCGCCACCGCGTCCAGTGATCTCGATCTTGTCGTCTACGCTGCGTCGTACCTGTCGGAGCAAGACGGCAATCTGTTGCTGGAGGCGGTCGCAGGCATCGACGCCGTTGCCGACATTCAAGTCGAGACGCCGCAGGGCGGCTTTTCACTGCGCGAATATTGCGACGGTCGGTCGCTTCGGCGGCGATTGAAGACTTGCGACGGCGGCGCGCGGCTTGTCCGCGACCCGTGGTCAAACGCATAGGGAGAAGTCGCATGACCATCGCCTTTCTGTTTCCCGGCCAGGGATCCCAGCGTGCAGGTATGCTTCACGAACTGCCCGATCATCCAAGCGTGACGTCCACGCTCGATGCGGCGAGCAGCGTACTGGGCAGAGACGTGCGCGAGCTCGACGAAGAAAAGACCCTGGCATCGACGGTATCGACCCAGGTGGCAATCTATGTTGCCGGCGTCGCCGTGGCCCGTGCGCTGGCGGCCGAGGGCGCATTTCCCGACGCCGTCGCCGGCCTTTCGGTGGGGGCCTATGCGGCGGCGACAACGTGCGGCGCGCTATCCTTCGCCGACGGTGTTCGCCTCGTTCATCTACGCGCGAGTCTGATGGAGGCGCAGTTCACCACAGGCTATGGCCTCGCCGCTGTTGTCGGTCTCGACGAGGAGCAGGTGTCTGCGCTGGTGGCCAAGGCCACGACCGAAGCGTTTCCTGTCTATGTCGGAAATCTCAACGCGCCGCGCCAGATTGTAGTGGCCGGGGCGCTGCCGGGCGTGGACCGGGTCGTCGAACTCGCCCTTCAGGCCGGTTGCAAGAAGGCGGAGCGCCTTGCCGTCGCGGTGCCGTCTCACTGTCCGCTTCTGCAGGGAGTCGCGGATGTACTGGTCGAGCAGCTTCCGACGCTCGAGCCTGGAACGGTGCAAACCAAGTACATGACCAATCGCAGGGCTCGTCCGACGCGCGTGCTGGATCGTATTCGAGACGACCTCGCCACCAACATTGCGCATCCGGTCCGCTGGCACGATTCCACGCAGGTTCTTGTCGAACTGGGGACGACCCTGTTCGTCGAGATGAATCCTGGTCAGGTGCTGTCGAGCTTGACGACAGAAGCGTTCCCGCAAGTTCCGTCCATCGCGATGGCGGCGGTCCCCTTCAACAACGCGGCTCGGCAAATCCGGGAAGCGATGGAGGCGGCCGAATGACCCATTTCTGCCGCCGACCATTCGATCGACTTGGGCGAGATCGATCGGCGGAAAACGAAATATCCGACCTTCCGTTTCTCAATATCCTCACACCCAACGGAGACTCATGTGGCCATTTTTGAATCCCTAAGTGGGGTAATCAGTTGCATGCTGATGATCACGCTCGGTTACTATCTGACCCAAATCAAGTGGTTCAATAAGGATATTGGGCAACTATTTTCCAAGTTCGCAATGACGGTCACCATCCCACTCTACATGATCGTCAGTATGATGAAGTCCTACAAGAAGGAGGACCTGCTACAGCTCGGCGTCGCCGTCATCGTGCCACTGTGCTCGATGTTGGCTCTCTGGATCATCGGCATTATCGTCTCGAGAATAATCAACATTCCAGAGCATCGGCGCGGCGTATTTCGAGCCATGTTCTTCGTCTCGAACAGCGCCTTTATCGGATTTCCGGTAAACATTGCACTGTTCGGCGATAAGGCGTTGCCGATCGCGGTGATGTATTATCTGGTGCAGTCGCTGCTGTTCTGGACGATCGGGGCCTACGGCCTCAGCATCGATGGACCGAAGTTCGCTCGCCTCCAGAACACCGAGAATTCCGATGTAGCTGTGCCTCGCGTGTTCAGCTTGCAGACGATCAAGAACATTATGTCGCCACCCTTGATCGGCGCCGTGGTGGCCATCCTCCTCATACTGTTCTCCGTGAAGCTGCCGACATTTGCCAACAGCACGATGACTTACCTCGGCAGCATGACAACACCACTGGCGATGTTGTTCATCGGCATTGCGATCTATGTGGCGAATCTACGCAGCGTTCGCATCACCCCGGACATGGGAATCTTGATTGCTGCACGATTCCTGATAGCGCCTGCGGTGACGATCGGGGTCTGCTACATCTTCGATGTCCCCGATTTCATGCGCAGCGTCCTGATCATTGAATCGGCCATGCCCGTGATGACCCAGGTCTCGATCGCAGCGCGGGCGTACAAGGCAGATGCCAACTACGTTGCCGTCATGACCGCGCTGACTACTGTCCTGGCACTGTTCACCATCCCGACGTACTTCATCCTTCTCACATTCAAGATCATCTGATCGCTCGATTCAGGTTTGGAATGAAAATGGTGAGGCTGACGTCGATGGCAGAGTGAAATAGTCCTCCGAACCTGGGGTGCGGCAATGCATCCCGGGTTCGGCGGTGACGAGTGCCTCTTCAGTAATCTCTCTCAGGGGAATGAAAGTGAAAAAAGAACAAGAGGTTGTTCAACGGCAGCGATGGCCGAGGTCGCTGTTCTCTGCGCCGAGTATTGTACTGTTCCTGCTGTGCGTCCTGTACTTTTCGGCATATGTCGATCGCGTGAACATCAGTACGACGGCGAGCCTGATGCGGCACGAGTTCGGAATCTCGAACGCCGAAATGGGCTTGGTGTTTTCCGCCTTCAGTTATCCCTACGTGCTTTTCATGGTGTTCGGCGGCTGGCTCGCAGATCGTTTTGGCGCCCGCCGTGTTCTGATCGCCTGCGTGACCGTCGCCGCTGTGGCGACCTTCGCGACCAGCATGGTAACCGGCCTGGTAGGCCTGTTCGCTTGTCGCCTGCTGCTCGGCTTTGGCGAGAGCGTGATGTTTCCATCTGCTACGCGCGGCATGCAGGCCTGGATTCCGCAGGACCGCTACGGTTTCGTTCAGGGCATTACCCATTCGTTCTCCCGGTTGGGTAACGCGGTGACGCCACCGATCGTGGCTGCGCTGGTCATTCTCTGGGGATGGCGAGGATCGTTCGCCGCCATGGGTGTGTTGACTGTCCTTTGGGTCTTCTTTTGGGCGTACTACTATCGCGATGACCCTCGCGATCATCCCAAGATTGTCCCCGAAGACCTTGTAGATTTGCCGGAGCGGGCACCCGCCAAGGCACGCAGAGTACCTTGGCGTCGCCTTGCGTGGCGCATGGCGCCGGTGACCTTCACCTACTTTTGCTACGGCTGGTCCGCGTGGGTCTATCTCAACTGGCTGCCGTCGTTCTTCCTGGACGGCCATGGGTTTGATCTGAAGAAATCTGCAGCGTTTGCGTCTGGCGTGTTCTTCGCCGGCGTGGTCGGCGATACCGTGGGCGGCCTGATGAGCGATGCCATCAAGCGACGCACGGGAAACGTGAAGCTCGCGCGGCTGAGCGTATTGTGGGTCGGCATGCTTGGTTCCGCCGCGTGCCTGACAGCGATGATGTTTCTTGAGGACGTGATGATCATCACGATGGTGCTGGCCGCAGGCTTCTTCTTCCTCGAGCTTGTGATTGCTCCTGCCTGGGCAGTCCCCATGGACATCGCGCCGCAATACGGCGGCACAGCCAGCGCAATGATGAATATCGGCTTCGCGCTGGCCGGCATCTTATCGTCGGTGACATTCGGCCTGATCCTCGACCTCACGGGCAGTTGGTACCTGCCGTTCCTGTGTTCGATCGGCCTGCTTCTGGCTGGAACAGCGACGAGCCTGGCGATGCATCCGGAACGGCAATTCATCGATGAACCGTCTGGACCCGTGAAAACGGGCACACTGCGAATTGTTTCAACGCAATAGAGAGGGCGACGTCGACTGACGTCTCCATGAAAGGATTGATCTGTCGCGCAGGAAGATTGTGTTGGCGGGAGCGGGGCAAATTGGAGGAACCCTTGCCCATCTGGCGATGCTGCAACGGCTTGGAGACATCGTGCTCCTCGACGTGACGCAGGACCTCCGGCGGGCAAGGCGCTCCACCCGTCCCACGCGCCGCCGTGGAGGGCACCGATGTTTCACTGCGCGGCACCACTGACCAGTCGGCTCTGGCCGGTGCCGATGTCGTCATCGTCACGGCCGGTTTCGGCTCTGCCGGTTGTCGATCGCCGCGATCGACTTGTCGGAGAGATCAGCCGGGAGGAAGTCGCTTTCATTATGGGTGAGTTCAGCGAGTGACGTGGCCAGCATTGATTGCCTCGCCCGGGTCCGCGGATCGTTTGCCAGCCGTAGAAGGAGGATAGACTTGATCAATCGGTCTCACAGACAAAGCAGACATTTTGTCGGTTTGGATCGCCGCCTGCTCCGTTGTTCGGTCGGCAGTGCCGCTTTCTGGCGGGATAATGTCGGGCAGGCCGGCGTCCCGTGCCGCCAGCAGGCCAAGCGCGGACCAATCGAGATTGGTCCAGCCATGAGCGACCATGGTGACGAGGCGATCGTGGACCAGGCTGGCCGTCGGCATTGGCGCGCTATATCTTTCGGCTTCGGCAAGCGCCAGCCGGAGGTCCTTGACTGCCAGTGGCGCGGGCATGCCCGGCGGACTGTACCGCTCATTGGCGATCTTGCCGCCATAGGTTCGGTGAACGCGCGAGTCGAACAGCGAATTGGTGAGGATGTCGAAGCCGATGCGATGATCAATTCCGCCCTTGCGGAGCAGCGCGAGGACTTCGGCCACGCCTTGCATGGTCAGTGCGGTCAAGACATTAGCCGCGAGCTTCATGAGGTTGGCGGCGGCGGCCTCTTCGCCGATGACGAAGAGACGTTGGCCGAGAACTTCGAGCAGTGGGCGAACAGTATCGATAGCGGCATGGGGACCCGCTGCGAGAATGAACACGTCCCCCGTATGTGCCATGTCCGGATTGCCGAGAATCGGAGCAGAAACATAATTTTGGCTGCGTGCCGCATGGGCCGCGGCCAGATGGCGGGAGAGGGGCGGGCTCACCGTGCTCATCGAGATGTGGATGGCGCCGGTCGCGAGCATATCGAGCAGACCCTGCGGACCGGTCGCAACGCTTGCCAGCGCGTCGTCGTCGGGCAACGAAGTGATCACAACGTCGCAATCTGCGAGATCGGCGAGGTTCGCGGCCGCGATGATCCCCGGTCGCACCACGGCATCGATTTGAGCCTGAAACGCATCCCACACGATGATCGGATAGCCCGCGGCGCCGAGGTTTTCAGCAAAAGCACGTCCCATTCGACCGAGTCCGACGACGCCAACGAGGCGTGGACGAGCCGGCTTTGCTGG
The DNA here is from genome assembly GCF_029990105.1 of Bradyrhizobium sp. Arg237L. Taxonomy (NCBI): domain Bacteria; kingdom Pseudomonadati; phylum Pseudomonadota; class Alphaproteobacteria; order Hyphomicrobiales; family Nitrobacteraceae; genus Bradyrhizobium; species Bradyrhizobium sp. Arg237L. The sequence continues at coordinate 93,896 of NZ_JAQMIL010000008.1, forward strand.
TTGGGGCGATGGCGTGGAGGAGGACGCTGCAGCGACGATGGCGGCTGACGATCTGCGATCTGTGCGTATGCGGGCCATGGCGGATATCGCTCTGGAAATTGAATCTAAGCGCAGCATGACACTGGATTTCTGGGTGGAAAACCCCCCCTGCGGCAAATGATTGTTGCGTGACTGGAAAGCGGGATACGTCGTCGATGGACTACCTCATGGCCATGCGCGCCTTCACCCGTACAGTCGAACTCGGCAGCTTCTCGCTGGCCGCGATGGACCTCGGCGTGAAGGTATCGACGATTTCCCGTCATGTTGCGGCCCTAGAATACGATCTCGCCGCGACCCTGCTCAATCGGTCGACGCGCCGTCTGCACCTGACCGAGGCCGGTGCCGTGTTCTACGAGCGGGCTACGCATATCCTGAACGCCGTGGGGGACGCTCGCGCCCTGACGACGTCGCTGAACGGGAAACCGCGAGGACTGTTGCGGATCAACATGTCAACCACGTTCGGGCGGCTGCACGTCATGCCGCACATGAAGGATTTCATCGCCGAATATCCCGATATTCGCATTGATGCCACGCTGACCGATGTGATGGTCGACATGATCGAGTCCGGGGATGACGTCGCAGTGCGAATTGGCGCGCTCAGGGATTCGACCATGGTGGCGCGGCGCCTCGCCGCGCATCGACGTGTCGTCGTTGCTAGTCCTGCCTATCTTCGGAATCAAGGTTCGGTCGCCCAGCCGGGCGACCTGGCCAAGCACAATTGTTTGGTTTCCAAGACGGCAACCGGCGACTGCTGGTACTTCCGGCGGCACAGTGACGCATCGACAGAACTATACGAGATTGCCGTGAGTGGAAACGTTCGCGCGAACAGTTCCGATGTCCTGCACGACGCAGCCGTGGCGGGGCTCGGCGTGGCGCTGTTGCCGTCATGGTTGGTGGGTGAAAATCTACGGGCAGGGCGCCTTGTCCCGCTGTTGGGCGATTGGGACTGGTTCGCAGCACGCGGCCCGGAGCCGGCGATCTGGGGCGTTTACCCGCCGAAGAAAATCGTCTCTCCCAAGGTTCAGGCTCTCCTCGCGTTTCTGGCACTGCGCTACGCGAGTCCAGCCTATTGGGATCGCCCTTCGGTGGAGGATAGCTCGCGACCAACGGGCGCGGAAGTATCTGGGTGAGTGGCGGCCGATTTGACCGCCTCGATCGCAGCCCGATCGGCGCCACGCCGACCGAATGCCGGCCCTGGAAAGTGCAACGACGCGAGAGCGTGCCGATCCGGCGAATGATCACCGTTGCGCCACGCGCAACAGACCTTTGCCGGCACGAACTCGTCACTTAACCCTTGTGCAAGTTCGGCACTCTAACGGTTGTCGGCAAGCGATGACTTTCTATCTCGGCTCCGTGATTCGGTTCCTTGACAAGGTCGTTCGCGCCCTGACCACGCTCCCGAAGGACGCCCTCATGCTTGCCCAGATATCCATCCGTACCAAGATCACGATCGTGGTGTTCTTTCTTCTGATTGCCATGACGGGCATGGGCTTGCTTGCCGTCGCAAGCATGCGCTCCATCAATGCCAACACGACGGAGATCCAGCGCCTCTGGTTACCGAGCGTGCGCACGCTCGGCGAGTTGCGCAGCATTGCCACGGGATATCGCGGGATCGTCCGTCTGCATATCCTGGCCGAAACGCTGGCTGCCAAGACAGCCGCGGAGAAGCGGCTGGTGGAGGCGTCGCAGAGCCTGCTGAAAATCCGTCAGCGCTATGAGCCACTTATCAGTTCATCGGAAGAACGTGCCATCTACAATGACTGGGTCCAGCAATGGGAACGCTACGAAGCAATGGTCCAGCAAGTCGTGGTTCTGTCGCGCGACGGCATTGGCAGAATTCCCCATGATGCGTTCGAATTCAACGAGACCAAGGCCTATCCGGTCGGGAAGGCAGCGGACGTCATCCTCGATCGCGACGTCGATCTGAATAACAAGGGCGCGGACGATGCGGGTATCGCTGCTGAGGGCAACTACAATTTCGCCTTCCTTCTGCTCGCGACCATTCTTGCTGCGTCGGCCGCGGCAGGAATCAGCGTCGCGGTCTACCTGGTACGCAGCGTATCAAGCGGCATCGCCTCGATCGTGGGCCCTATGCAGGCGCTTGCCCATGGCGATCTCAGCGTTGAAGTGCCGTATCATGGTGCGAAAACCGAAATGGGCAAGATGGCAAACACCTTGCAGATGTTCAAACAAGCGCTGATCGAAAAGAAGGCCAGCGACACTGCTGCCGCGGCCGATGCCGAAGCCAAGATTCAGCGTAGCCAGCGTGTCGATGGCATCACTCGGGAATTCGAGACGATCGTAGGCGAGATCGTCGAGACGGTGTCGTCGGCGTCGACGGAATTGGAGAGCTCCGCGGGTAGCCTGACCTCGACAGCGGAACGGGCGCAGCAGTTGACTGCGGTGGTGGCGACAGCATCGGAGCAGGCCTCCGCCAATGTGCAGTCTGTGGCCTCTGCGACTGAAGAAATGAACTCGTCAGTGAACGAGATCGGTCGCCAGGTCCAGGAGTCCGCCCGCATCGCCAGCGCGGCCGTCGATCAAGCCCGCATGACCAACGCCAACGTTGACGAGCTGGCCAAAGCGGCCGGTCGGATCGGTGCCGTCGTCGAATTGATCAGCAGCATCGCTGGGCAGACCAATCTGTTGGCGTTGAACGCAACGATCGAGGCGGCGCGGGCCGGTGATGCCGGCCGTGGCTTTGCCGTTGTTGCGTCCGAAGTGAAGGCATTGGCGGAGCAAACGGCGAAAGCCACCGGCGAGATCGGCCAGCAGATCGCCGGGATCCAAGTCGCGACGAGGGAGTCGGTGGACGCGATTAAGGAAATCGGTGCAACAATCGAGCGGATGTCAGAGATTTCATCGACCATCGCCTCCGCAGTCGAAGAGCAAAGTGCGGCGACACAGGAAATCTCGCGAAACCTGCAACAGGCGGCGATGGGCACCCATCAGGTCAGTTCCAGCATCATCGACGTGCAACAAGGGGCCAGCGAAACAGGATCGGCCTCGTCGGAGGTGCTTTCGGCGGCGCGATCGCTGGCGCGCGACAGCGACCGGCTGAAAGTCGAAGTAGGCAAGTTCCTCAATACCGTGCGGTCTGCGTAAATCAGGGAGCGGATGCAGAGTGCGTTAGTTAGCCATCCTCCAAACTGCCGGCCCGTCAGGCCGGCGTAACGAGAATCGTCTCCGCGAATTCGAAGTAGCTGTGTGTACCGAAGCCTTATCCGAGTTGCTGACGTGATGGAATCGCCTAAGCTGGCGGCTGAACGGCTGATCGGATCGATCCGGCGTGAGTGTGTGGACCACATCATAGTCTTAGGCGAGGCGCATCTGCGCCGAATCCTGCGATCGCATGCGGACTACTACAACCGCGTCAGAACTCATCGATCCCTTAACAAGGATGCGCCGGTTTTCCGCCCGGTTCAGCAGACTGGTGTGATCAGTTCACGCGCCATCTTGGGCGGACTTCATCACCACTACGCCCGAGCGCGCCGGCATCGTCGACGATCGTCGAAGCGCCCACGAGTCGATGCTGGCAGCTTGCCGCGGGGTCCAAGGCGGCAGATGACCTGCGCGGGTTGGCCTGCGAAAATCGCGGCGTGAGTACCCGAAGGCGAAGCCTGGCCGGGGGTTGTCGGCGACCTGCTACTTGCAGCCGCGGCAGATCGTAAGCTTGCGCTTTAGTTTGTCGTCTTCCGCTTGATCGACCGATTGCAGCCCTGCGATACTATTGGGCTCTTGACTGAGTTTGGACTGTCTTGCCGCGCGCGACCTAGCCCGTCGCGTCGTCTGGCCTGATGTGTCGCCGTCGTCGACGATACCGACGCTAAAGCCATCGTAGTCGGCGGCTGGTTTAGGCGACGACGGGAGCCTGCCGATGACCGGTGTAGACGAAACGCCATCGGTCGCCGATGGCGTTCCAACATTGGTCGTCGCCGATGGTGCCGAACCCTTGTCAGTCAACGGCGGCGCAAGCGAAAGCGGCGGGGCAAGCGAGGTTTGACATCTAGCGCTGTCGTGCAACCAAAAACCGGCAGACAAGAGGCCAAGGGCAAATAGCGCAGCGCTTTTCATTCGCGTTCTGCAAACCGCTTCGATTGAAATCGTTGATCGCGGGACCCTTCTGGCCACGCTTCGGTCAAATTATCCGCTAGTTACGTGGCGATCAAAGTTGGCGGAAATAGGGAGTAACGGCCGGAAACAAGCGCTCCTTGATCCGCTTATGGCGCAACCCGGACCGTCGGTGTGTGTCATAAACCCGAAGGCGGATACCCGCAACTACGGGTAGGTATAGCCTTCGGCTAATCAGCCGGCAGAAAATTCATATTTTACAACGCCGCGTCAGCTTCATCTAATCCCTTTCTAAGCCATTTGGTGGCCGCAGCGCGCGAAGTCGGTGGGGCTTGCCGGCGAGTGGAGGCGTTTGGCCGGAAACGAGCGAGAGGGACATGATGATATCTGACGAGCGGCAAATACGCATCGATCTGGCCGCCTGGTACTAGCGCGAGCAGGAGCTGCTTTGCGCGGCTTCGGACAACAAGATAGTGTGCTCGGAACATGGACTAGTACCTCGACGATGACGAGCTTTACGAAGCAAGAACCACGCCATGTCATTCTGGTCGCCGAGAGTTTCGAGACGGCTGGATTGACGGACTTGAACAGTTCGTCGACAGCCTCGTTGTAGGAACCCATAAAGCCGCGCGTTTGAAGGAAATGGTGGCGCGATGTGGGGAAAGACGGTAGCGCTCCCCCGCTACCAAAACTACGATTTTGCACGCCAACCTACGATTTTCCGCGATTTTATATCGCTCGATGGTAGCGCCTCGGCCGGAAGCTTACGACGGAAACCAGTAGTCTAAGTCTCCGCTGGCACTGTCTGCAATTGGAGTTAGCGCCTAAACGGCCTGATGCGCGACAGCGGCGTTCTTTCGCGCAGTCCGCGCCGCGCTCCTGCGAAGGACAAGCATGCGCCGCAATCAAGATTGTGGGCGAGGGCCGGCAGGTCAGGCGAGCGTGAAACGCTCCACCTCCACGAGGCAACTCATTGCGTTCGGGCCTTGTGTGAGAAGAGATGTGCCGACGTCATGGGTCAGCACATTCGCGGTTCCGGCGCGTTCCGGCGCGCCCTCGTGTTCGATGTCGGGATCGAACCAGGCGCCGGTTGCCATCACCGCCACACCCGATTTGATGCTCGCATCGACCCGCACGCCGGCAAGGCACGCTCCCCGATCATTGAACACCCGCACGAGATCACCGTCCTTGCAGCCACGCGCCGAAGCATCCATCGGGTTGAGGGCGATGCATTCGCGCCGCGCGACTTTGTTGCCTTGAGGGAGCGGCGCGAAATCAAGCTGGCTGTGCAGCCGATCAGCCGGCTGAACAGTAAGCAAGTGCAGTGGAAAACGTTGCGTCGATTCCGCGCCCAGCCATTCTCTTGGTTCGATCCAGGCCGGGTGCGGGCCGCAATCCGGGAGAGCGAAGCCGGCGATGGTCTCGCTGTAGAGTTCGATACGGCCACTCGGCGTCTTTAACGGATGAGCGGCGGGATCAGCCCGGAAATCTCCAAGCAGCACGAAATCTTGATTCGGCTCCGGCAGCTCCAGCATGCCTTCCGCCCAAAAATTCTCGAAAGCAGGGAAAGCAATCCCGCCCTGCGCGTTTCCCGCAGCGCAGCGGGCATAGATGTCGCGCAACCAGTTCATCTCATCGCGGCCCTCGGTGAAGGCCGCTTCGTAGCCGAGACGAGCGGCGAGATCTGCGAATATATCGAAATCCGATCGAGCTTCGTGCAATGGAGCGATGGCTTGGTGCATTGCCACCACGAAGCGGTCGCGGGAGGATCCCCCGATATCGTTGCGCTCCAGCGTCGTGGTCACGGGGAGCACGATGTCGGCAAGCCGCGCTGTCGGCGTCCACCAGATCTCGTTGACAACGATCGTTTGCGGACGCCGCCAACCCATGAGCAGACGATTGAGCTGTTGATGGTGATGAAAGGGATTGCCTCCCGCCCAATGAATGAACTTGATGTCGGGATAGGTCTCGCGTCGTCCATCGAAGGCATAAGGAGTGTCTGGCTGGAGGAGCATGTCGGCGATGCGGGCCACGGGAATGGCGCGGCCGAGGGGATTGCGTCCCACCGCCATTTCCGGACCCGGCGTGGCAGGACGCGGATTGCCCACGCCGTTCATGGAGCCATGACCGAATCCGAAGCCACCGCCCGGCAGGCCGACTTGTCCGAGCAGCGCCGACAAGGCGATCGCCATCCAGTAAGGCTGCTCACCGTGCTCGGCTCGCTGGACTGCAAATGAGCAGGTGATGTAGGAGCGTCGGCCGACGAGTTGCGCAGCGAGCCTTGCGATTGCCGCCGCGGGCAGCCCGCAGATTTGCTCGGCCCATTCCGGCGTCTTGGGGACGCCGTCACCGACGCCGCGCACATAGTCGCAAAGCGTTTCGTGCCCAACCGTGTAAGTGGAGAGGAAATTGCGATCCTCACCTCCGATGCGCAGGATTTCGTAGGCGAGCGCGAGCATCAATGCCACGTCGGTATTGGGCCGGATCGGAAGCCATTCGGCGCGCAAAAAGTCGGGGCAATCGCCGCGCGTGGGAGACACGTTGACGACAGGGATGCCTTTCTCGGCAAGGCGTCGCAGCCAGAGCTCCTGCGTGTGCTGCACGGCTCCGCCGGAGGAGACCTGTCCGTTCTTCAGCGCCAGTCCGCCGAAGGCGAGAAAGATCTCGGTATGTTCGAGGATGCTCGGCCACGCGGTGACGCGTCCCGTGAGAGGGCTGTAGGTGCCGATCACATAAGGCAGCAGAAATTGCGCGGTGCCCCAGCTGTAGTTGCCCTGCTGATCCACCGCACCGCCGCCGGAAAAGTAGAAGCGGCGAATGAGCGAGCGTGCGTGGTGGAATCGCCCAGCGGAAGACCAGCCATAGGAGCCTGCGAACAGCGCCTCGCGTCCGTGCTTCGCCTCTACCCGGCGAATCTCCTCGGTGACGAGTTCAAGAGCCTCGTCCCAGTCCACCTCGACCATCTTCTCGCGGCCGCGGCCATCGCCACCGGCGCGGTGGCGATGCTTGAGCCAACTCTCGCGGATCGCAGGCCGTCGGATGCGCCTGTCCGAATAAACCGAGGGAACGATGTTGCCGAGGATCGGCGATGGATTGGGATCGCTTGCGAAGGGCTCGCAACCAACCAGCCGTCCATCTTCGACGACGGCGGTGAACGCACCCCAGTGGGCAAGATGGGGGAAGCGACGCAGGGCCATGGCGATTTCCTTCAGCCGTCTCTTCGTCGGTCCATCGCGGGCTCAAGTCCGTACGTCGGCCCATGCTTCGGCGACGAAAGCAACGCGATCGCCGAAATGCACCACCGGATCGCGGCGGATCCCGATGATCAGCGCGTCGAATGGAAGCGTCACGCGCTCGCGTATCACGCCGTGCAGGTCCATGACCTCGCCCAGAGCCTGCCCGGCCGGAACGATCTGGGTGGGGACGGCATGCACGCGAAAGATTCCTCCCTCAGAGCACGTCACGTGGCGGCGCTTGGTCACCTGGCGAAGACTGCGCGGGCCAACAGCCGTCTCGGGCAGAAGACCGAGGCCGTGTGCCAACCCGTCGAAGCCGGCGATGCCTTGCGCGACATGCTCCCGCACAAGGCGTCCGCCGCCGCCAAGCTCGATCATGAAGGAGATCTGTCCGCGGTCGAGGCATTGATAGTCGAGGGCGCCGGCGAGGTTGCCCGGAAGCTCTCCGGTGCCGCCTGCGATGCTCATGCGGCACGCGACGGCGGGTGTGAACGGAGCGACAAGGCGCAACAGCTCGGCCTCGGTGACGCGCCCGTTGGGATGTACCTTGTAGACAGCGTAGGGGTCCGCATCGAAAGCCGTGCCCATAGTGTGCAGGTTCACCAGCGCGTCGGCAGCGGCAGAGGCCTCGAAGAAGATCTTCGCCATACGCTCGGAACTCAGTCCTGCGGCCGCACCAGGAAAGGACTGGTCAAGATCAATATCGTCCTGCGGCGCTTTCTTGCGACGTCCGTCGAAGGCTAGCGGGTTTGCGGTCGAGCTCACCACCACGCTGCCCGAGAGTGCGGAGAGGTCGAGTCCGCGAGCAAAGTCGAGGGCGGCAACGATGCCGTTGATCTCATCGCCGTGGACCTGTCCGTTGAGCCACAGGCACTTTCCCGGCTTGGCGCCCTTGGCAATAAGGTAGGGAATCTCGATGGCCACGCCCGATGCCAGCCGGCCGACGAAGATACCTCCCGTGGTGAGGCTCGCAGGCTTCGCGACAGCGAGGATCTCGGCGAAAGAAGTCTCAGTCATCTGGATGTCCTTGTGCGGTCTCTCGATACAAAGAGTCGGATCTGGCGCGGACGACTCATGTTGCTGCGGTTTCCGCCGCACGCATGGCAGCAAGCGCCTTGGTGAGGTCGGCGATGAGGTCGTCGGAATCCTCAAGGCCAATGTGCAGGCGCACGAGAGTGCCCGAGAGCGGGAAGGGCCGGGCGGTGCGCGTGAAGCGCGCCGGCAACGCGAGACTCTCATATCCGCCCCAGCTCGAGCCGATGCCGAACAGCTCCAGTGTATCAATGAAGGCCGTGAGCGCGGCTTGAGAGCGGGCCGCGAGCTCGACGCCAAAAAGTGCGGACGAGCCGGTAAAGTCGCGCGACCAGAGCGCATGCCCGGGATCGTGGGGCAGGCCGGGATGCAGCACGCGCCGCACGTCCGGCTGAGCCTGCATCCAGCGCGCCACCGTGAGCGCGCTTTGCATTTGGTGGCGCATTCTTACGCCGAGCGTACGCATGCCGCGCAGCACCAGATAGCAGTCGTCCGGGCTCGTGGAAAAGCCGAGGTCCGCCACCACGTTGCGCACCGGCCGCCACCACCGTTCGGTTGTGGCGATCGTGCCCATCATCACATCCGAGTGGCCGCAAATATATTTGGTCGCCGCCTGGATTGATATGTCGACGCCGTGGGCGAGGGCATCAAAGAACAGCGGGCTTGCCCAGGTATTGTCCAACAGAACCGGGATCGAGCGCGCATGGGCAGCCTTCGCGATGGCCGGCACGTCCTGCACCTCGAAGGTGAGCGAGCCGGGGCTCTCGCAGAATATTGCCCGCGTATTGTCACGGATGAGGTCGACGATACCGGAGCCTAGCAGGGGATCGTAGTAGGTCGTCTCGACTCCATTGCGGGCTAGCAATCCGTCGCAGAACGCGCGCGTGGGTCCGTAGACGGTATCTACCATGAGCAGGTGATCGCCCGCCTTGACTACCGCGGTGAGGGCGGCTGTGATGGCGGCAAGACCTGACGGTAGCACGATGGCGCGATGGCAGCCTTCAAGCTTGGCGAGCGCGTGCTCGAGTGCGAAAAGTGTGTCGGTGCCGTGAATGCCGTAACGCAAGGCGCCGAACCGGTCGGCGCGGGTGGCGTCGAAGGCAGCAAGATCCTTGAAGAGAATTGTGGAGGCCCGCGAGATTGGCGGGTTGACGGGGCCGGTGGCCGCACGGCCGCCGCGAACGAGAAGCGTGTCTTTCTTCATGGCACGAACCTCAGGGGCGAAGCGGAGCGGTGCGGCGGGTGCGACCGGAGGAATATTGGATATCTTGCAGGATTGCTAATCGATTGGCAGAAATCTTGCTTGACACCGCGGGAGCGCTCCATGGGTCGTTCGTGCTGCCTTCTTACTGAAGAACAGAGGGTTTCGTTACATGATTACGCCCCAAGCCGTGGCCTCACAATTTAAATGTCGCGACGAGACTCATAAGCTACCCTAATTTGTTGACCCGGTTCTCTCTGGATCGTCCATGCGCAATCTCGACCTCGATCTACTGCGTACATTCGTCGCTATCGCGGATGCCGAAAGCTTTGCTGCGGCGGCGCAACGGGTGCATCGAACGCAATCCGCGGTCAGCCAGCAGATGCAGCGTCTGGAGAGCCATGTCGGCAAATTGCTGATGGTAAAGCAGGGGCGCACGAAGCGGCTCACCGATGACGGCATGAAGCTGCTCGATTATGCCCGGCGCATCATTTCGCTCAATGACGAGGCCAACGCGGCGCTCGCCACCAGGCCGGGGCAAACCGAAGTGGTGCGGCTTGGCGCCAGCAATGATATGGCAGAAAACATTCTGCCGATCATGCTCGGGCGGATCGCCAAGAGCCACCCCAATGTCCTGCTTGAAGTCCGTACCGGTCGCAGCCCTTTTCTGATGGAGGAGCTCAAGAAGGGCGAGCTCGACCTCGCGATCACGACGAGGCTTGATCCAAACCTGCCGCGCATCGCGCTGCGCAGCTCCCCTACGGTGTGGTTGTGTGCAGCTGACTACCAGTTCGAGCGCAAGAAGCAATTGCCACTTATTCTGTCCAATGAACCAAGCCTATTTCGCGCGCTTGCCATCGACGCGCTGGACCGTGCCCATCTCTCCTGGCGCATCGCTTATCTCAGTCTCAATCTCCTCGCCATTCGCGCGGCGGTGAGGGCCGGCCTGGGAATCACGGCCCGCAACATCGAAATGTTGACGCCGGATCTGCGCGTGCTGGGAGAGGCCGACGGCCTGCCGCGGTTGCCGGACGTTACCTTCTATCTCTATATGCGCGATGAAAGCGTTGACGAGGCTGCGCAGCAGGTGTTCGAGACATTCCGGGGCATGGCCTTCTGAGCGACGTATCCTCACGCAGCCTGCCGGAACAGCCGTCCCGGCGCGGAAGGTGCAGCGATTTTCATCTGCGACAAGGCAGCCCACAGGCTCGCCTGGTTGGAGGAGACCACCGGCACGCCCAACGCCGCTTCAAGCTCGTCGATCTCGTTCATCGTGAGCAGGTTGGTGCAGCTGATGAAAAGGGAGTCGCAGCTGGCAATCTCACCATGATGCGCGCGTGCGAGTTCGGCCACCTGCTCGGAGGTCAGGGCCCGGATTTCGGAGGATTGGGCACAGCGGAAGGCGTCCACGCCTGCGACGGTGACGCCAAAATGCGCAAGAAAGGACGCCTCCACCGCATTCACCGCGTCGGCGTAGGGAGTGATCATGAAGACTCGCTTCGCCCGCAACGCGTGCAGTGCCGCGATTACCGCCTGAGAGGTTGTGACGGCAGGAATACCCGTCAGCGCCTCGATGCGGCGGGACAGTGCTTCTGCCTCGTCCGGTCCGTTGAGAAACGAGCCGGAGGTGCAGGCGTAGACGATGACCTCCGGCTGGGCAAACGCGAGGTCGCGCGCCGCCCGCTCGACGGAGGCGTTCATGGCGAGAAGCTCGTCCTTCGCGACCGCCGTGGAAGTGCGCGAGAGACGATTGTGGTTCATGACCACCCCATCGGGCAGGTAACGTGGCCACTCCCGTTCCACCGCCACATTGGCGGGTGGGGCGAGGACGCCGATGCGGCGGATATCATGGTTCACGGAAAAACCTCATGTGCGATGGGGCCAGCAGCAATAGCTCCCGGGCGATCTTTCTCACGCGAAATGACAGGCGACGCTCTGCCCGCTCGGCATCCGACGCAATGCCGGCTCTTCATCCGAGCAGCGCTCCTGCGCGAAACGGCAGCGTAGGCGGAAGCGGCAACCGCAGGGCACCTGCGAGGCGCTCGGCAAATCACCCTTGAGTACTACCGCCGTTCGCTTCTTCTGCGCATCGTAAGACGGCACCGCGTCGATCATCGCGCGGGTATAGGGATGGCGCGGGTTTGACCACAGCGTCTCATAGCTCCCGCTCTCCACGATGCGACCGAGATACATCACCAGCACTCTGTCGGTGAAATAGCGCACCACCGACATGTCGTGGGAGATGAACAGGTAGGACAGACCGAGGTCGCGCTTGAGGTCGACCAACAGGTTCAGGATCTGCGCCTGGATCGAGACGTCGAGGGCCGAGACTGGCTCGTCGCAGACAATGAGTTCCGGCTCCAGGATCAGGGCGCGCGCGATGCCGATGCGCTGGCGCTGGCCGCCGGAGAATTCGTGCGGATAGCGGGACAGCGCGGTGCGGGGCAGGCCGACCCGGTCGATCGTCTCGTTGATCCGCCTGGTGCGTTCGGTCACGTCTCCGAGACGGTGCACCTTCAGCGCGGTATCCAGCAGGGTCCGCACCGTCTGGCGAGGGTTGAGGGAGCCGAATGGATCCTGGAAGATCATCTGCATCCGTCGGCGATAGGGAATGAGCGCCTTGCCGGATAGTGGCGCGATGTCGGCACCCGAAAAGCGGATCTGTCCGGCCGAGCTCGGAATAAGGCGAAGAATCGTCTTGCCGAGCGTCGACTTGCCACAGCCGGATTCTCCGACCAGGCCGACCGTCTCGCCCTTTCCTACGGTGAAACTGACGTCATCCACCGCTCTGAGGATGCGCCCGTGCGAATGGTAGCTGGTCTGAAGGTTCTCAACGTCCAACAACTGCACGGAAGGGCTCCTCGGAAGGTTCGACGGCAACACGGCAGGCCACGAGCCGGTCACGGAACGGTACAAGTGCAGGAGGTGCATGATAGCAAGCCTCAGTCGCCTGCGAGCAGCGCGGCGCGAAGGCGCAACCTTGCTCGCCTGCAGCAGAGGCGACGCTTCCAGGAATCTCGCTCAACCTCGCGTTGCTGTAGTGGGTTCCGTCATCGAGCCTCAACGTTGCCCGCATGAGGCCCTGAGAATAGGGATGGACTGGCCGTTCGAACAGGTCGTGCGCCGCGGCCTGCTCCACAATGCGGCCGGCATACATCACAGCTACTCGATCGGCCCATTGCGCCACCACGCCGAGATCGTGGGTAATCAGGAGCAGCGCCATCTGAAGCTGCCTGCGCAAGCTGTCGAGTAGTTCGAGAACTTCCGACTGCAGGGTGACGTCAAGGGCGGTCGTGGGCTCGTCGGCGATGACGAGCTGCGGATTGCACGACACTGCCATCGCAATCATCACCCTTTGGCGCATGCCGCCCGACATGTTGTGGGGATAGTCGTCATAGCGCCTGGCGGCGTCGGGAATCCGTACGAGGTCCAGCAGCTCCGCTGTGCGGGTCCGCGCCTGTGTCCAGGTGAGCTTCTCGTGCCGTACAAGCCCTTCGGCGATCTGGTCGCCGATGGTCCGCACCGGATTGAGCGAGGTCATGGGCTCCTGAAGAATGAGGCCGATGCGTTTGCCTCGGATGTTCCGGAGCGCGCGGGCATCGGTCCTGAACAGGTCGATGCCGTTGAAGTTGACCTCTCCGGCGACGGCGGTGCCGCGAGGCAGCAGGCGCATCAGCGCGAAGGAGGTGGCCGACTTGCCGCAGCCGGATTCACCCACGAGGGCGAGGGTCTCACCGTGGTCGATGTGAAAGGAGATATCGCGTACCGCAAGGTGGCCAGGGAACGCCACCGAGAGGTTGCGCACGTCCAGAAGCGGCCCTTGCGATCGGAGGATCGATCCGGGAGTCCTGGTGGACGGCGGCATGGCGGAATTCGGCGCGGTCATCGTTCTCGCATCCTCGGATTGAAGATCTCGTTGAGGCCGTCGCCGATGAGGTTGAGGGCGAGCACCGTGAGCGCCGTGGCGGTGCCTGGAAGGGCGGTGAGAAACCACGCCGTCCGCAACATCTCTCGCCCGTCTCCGATCATGGAGCCCCACGAGACAACATTCGGGTCACCCATGTTGAGGAACGAAAGCCCGGTCTCGGTGAGGATTGCGCCGGCGACCATCACGGAAGCGGTGACCACGACCGGCGGCAAGGCGTTAGGTAGGATCTCGACGAAGATGATGCGCGTGTCGGAGTAACCGAGGCTGCGTGCCGCCATGACGAAATCCTGCTCGCGCAGGGAACGGAACTGCGCGCGTACCAGGCGCGCGATGGTCGGCCAGGACGCGATCCCAATGGCCAGTGCGATGACCTTGAGCGAGGGTTCTCCGATGGCGACGATGACGACGACCAGGAGAAAGGCTGGTACCGTCTGGAACAACTCGGTGACGCGCACCAGTACGTTGTCCGCTAAGCCGCCGAAATAGCCGCCCACGGCGCCCACCAGCGTGCCGATGAGCAGGCCGATCGAGGCCGCCGAGAAGCCGATGATCAGTGAGACCCGCGCGCCATGTACGAGGCCGGCGGCTATATCTCGACCGAGAGAATCCGTGCCGAGCGGGAACTCCGTCTTCTGGAACGGCCACAAAAGGGGAGGACCCACCAGGTCCTGCGGATCGCCCGGATAAAGCAGGTCGGCCACGCAAGCTAGCGTCATCACGACGCCAAGAATGAGAAGACCGGCGACAAAGGTCGGTTGCCTGAGGAAGGCGGAAAGTCGACCGTTCTTCGCTGCCGGAACGGCAAGAAGGGTGACGGGGAGGCTCGTCATATTGGTCGACATCAAACGGACTCGATGCGCGGGTCAAGCCATGCGTGCAGCAGGTCGATAAGCACGTTGGCAACGATGACTACGAAGGATGACAGAAGGAGAACGCCGAGCAGGACGTTGAAGTCGCGCGCCATCACAGCGTCGAGCGCGAGCCGTCCCATGCCCGGCCAGCCGAACACCGTCTCCACGACGATGGCTCCGCCCAGCAGATTGCCGAGGTGGAGGCCGGCAACCGTAGTGACCGGGATCAGTGCGTTGCGCAGCACGTGACGCATCTGAATGGCGAAGGGGCCGAGGCCCTTGGCCTCAGCGGCGCGTACGAAGTCCTGCCGCTCCACTTCAAGCATGGCGGAGCGGGTCAGCCGCGCGTACACCGCGGTGAAGAAGCAGGCGAGGGAGATGCTGGGAAGCACCAGATGGGTGAGAAGGTCGCCCATTCGGGCAAGACCGGTCAGGTCGGCGCCGACGGTCATCGCGCCTCCGCTCGGCAGCCAGCCGAGCTTCACCGAGAACAGCACGATGATCATCAGGCCCACCCAGAAGCCCGGTGCCGAATAGAGTATCAGCACGAACAGCGACAAAGCGCGATCCGGCCAGCGCCGCGCGAAGGCGGCCATGAACGCGCCAAAGGCGATGCCGACTACAAGCGAGAGTACGAAGGCGCTCAGCATCAGTAGCAGCGTGAAGGGCAGGCGCGACATGATCAGATCGCCCACGGGGGTGTTGTAGCGCGGAGAGAAGCCGAGACTGAGATGGGCGAGGTGATCGAGATAGTTGGCAAGCTGTATCAGCACCGGCTGATCGAGTCCGAACTGCTTTCGGAGGGCTGCCATCGTCTCGGCCGTGGCGGAGCCGGATTCACCGGCGATCACGTCGGCCGCGTCGCCGGGTACAAGTTGCAGCAGAAGGAAGTTCAAGACCACGATGCCGAGCACTACCGGCAACGCCTGGATGGCGGTACGACTCAGGCTCTTGCCTGCACGGGAAAGAAGGCGCATCGAGCGGGCCTCACAGGTTCAATGGACGGTTCCGGCGAGCCGACGCCGGGGGGCGTGACTCATTTGACATAAAGGTGCGCAAGGTTGCCTTCGGCGCCGTCAGCGGTCGTCGCGAGATCGTGGATCTTCGCGTTGTGCAGGGTGAGGAACGTGGGCGAGACCAGGTTGAGGTCGGGAATGTCTTCCGCCACGATGTCCTGGATCTTCTTGAACAGTCCGACACGGGTCTTGGGGTCGTTCTCTACCGCGGCCTGCTCCAGCAGCCGGTCCACTTCCGGATTCGAATAGTGGGTTGCATTGGAGAAGGGCACGCCCTTGACGAAACTCTTCGACCAATAGAGTCGCTGCACACCAACAGTGGGATCGAAGAGATTGCTCGCGCCGTTCACTGCGAAGTCGAAATCGCGATCCGTGTAGATGCGCTTTACGAAGGCGGAGATGTCCTGTGCGCGCAGGTCGACTGCAATGCCGATCCTGGCGAGTGAGGCGCGGATATATTCGGCGAGGCGCCGCCCCTCGGTGGTGATAGGATTGAAGTCGAGCGTGAGACGGAACCGCGTCTTGCCATCGGTCGGCTTCAGTCCCGCCTCGTCGAGCAGCTTCGCGGCGGCTTTCAGGTCGTAGGCGTAAGGGCTCGGCGTCGGGTCGTGAAATTCCTTCAGTCCCGGGGCGATGGGCGAGTAGGTGATGGTGGCATATCCATAGTGGATCGTGTTCACGATGACCTTGCGATCGATGGCGTGGGCCACCGCTTCCCGAACCCGCTTGTCCCTGAAGTACTGGTTGTCGAGGTTGAATTCGAGACGTGTCACGTTGTACGAATAGCTTGCGCCTTTGGTCTCGAATTTCAGGTTCGGGAGGCTTTTCAGGCGGTCGAGATCGGATAGCGCCACGGGGGTGCGATAGCCGAAGTCCACGCTGCCGGATTCGAACGCAATCGAGCGGGCGGCCGCATCGGGAATGAACTTGACCACCAGTCGGTCGATCTTCGGATCGGGTTTACCCCAGTAGTCTGGGTTGCGCTCGTAGACGATATAGTTGCCGCGCTGCCATTCCTTGAACTTGAACGGGCCCGTGCCGATCGGCGTGTTGCCGTTGGGGTTGGACGCGGCGTCCGTGCCCTCATAGAGATGCTTCGGGACGATGGGTGTCTCGGTCGAGGCAAACGCTTTGATCAGATAGGGCGCAGGTTGCGACAGCTTGATCACCAGGGTCTGTGGATCAGGGACTTCCACTGATGTCACATTGGCAAAGGTGGAGCGCCCGCGTGGATGCACCTTCTTCAGGAGGTTGATCGAGAAGGCGGCATCTTCGGCGGTGAAAGGCTTGCCGTCGTGCCAGCGCACGCCTTCCCGCAGCTTGAAGCTGTATTCTTTGCCGTCCGGGCTGATGTTCCACGAGGTGGCGAGGAGTGGCTCCGGGCTGAGATCTTCGTTGTATTCAAGCAGGCCTTCGGTGACCTTGCCGCTCACGGCGAGGGCGGTTGTGGCGACGTTCGTGAGGGAGACGAGGGTCGGCGGTTCGGTGGCGAGCACCATGGTGGCCGTCTCGGCGTGGGCGGGCATAAGCCATGCGCCAGCGCAGAGCACGGTCGATGCCAGCACGCTTTTGATCCATCGGGTGGTCCTCCTGCTCTCCGGCAAGCTGCCTCGTGCGGGTCCGCAGCCGTTTTGGCGTTGCCCGATACGTTCAATCGTCATCGTTCCCCTCAGTTATCTCGACAGCTTTGTCTCGATTTTAGCGGACTGCGTCTTGCGCGCGGTCCAGCTGGTTGGCCCCGTTCGCGCCCCGACGCGCGCCGGGAGGTTGCTACAGAATTGCTTATGGATGGCCGTGATGATGCGCCGATCCTCATCTGCCTCTGTCCGCCCAACGCTCGACATTGAAACGCTCGGAAAACCTGCGTGCCTTCTAATTGAGCCTGTCCACGAAGCGGGCACAATTTAAAAGTTCGATGCCAACCGGTAAGGAAATCTAATCGATTGCATGAGGTCCGCTTGAACGTACTGCTGTAGCTTTGATATTTCGTGTGTTTCTCTGGCGCAAGAAAATGCGGCCAGAATACATTAGGAATTCTGATGTTGGGGCATGGCAGAATTAAATTGTTGGACGGTTCCCCGTGGCGTAGTCCTGCAGACAGATACCGCTCTCGCTGTCATTTGCCGTCGAGGAGACCCCATGGGTGTGAATGAGACCCGTCGCGACACGGTTCGTTCGACGATCGAACGCATTAGAATTGCTACTGCAAAGGCTCCCTTGGAGCGCGCTGTGCTCAACGAGGTCCTCATCGAACTCCGCGGGCTTGCAGCTCGCGCCGAACTCTGGTCGCCAGACGCATATCCGCTGCCCGACGTCGAGACACGCCAGGCGCGCTACCTGATCCAGGAAGATCCCGATCGCAGTTTCGCCCTCTATCTGAACGTGATGTTGCCCGGACGGCGCATTCCGCCACACAACCACACGACCTGGGCCTGCGTCGCAGGGATCGAAGGAGAGGAGCACAATTTCGTGTACCGTCGCCTCGACGATGGGACGAAGCCCGGACACGCGGAGCTCGAATTGTCCGATCTCGTTGTCGTGGGACCGGGTACGGGGATAGCGTTGATGCCTGACGACATCCATTCGGTGGAGATCCGTGGCGACAAGCCCATTCGTCATCTGCACATGTATGGTCGAGCGCTTGAGACGCTGACTGAACGCTCCACCTTTGATCTTGAGGCCAAGACGGCGAAGCCCATGGCGATCGGCGTTCAGACCCGACGCTGACACTGGAATCTCGAACAGATGAACGAAGCATCGACTGCCGCCGCTGCGGCGCCGGCGCGTATTGGCGCGCGCGAACTCAAGCGCTGGCTCCATGATGGCGCCGAGATCGCCCTGCTCGATGTGCGCGAGCATGGCCAGTATGGTGAAGCACATATCTTTCTTTGTGTGTCCCTACCCTACAGTCGGCTTGAAAGCGACATCCAGCGCCTGGTGCCGCGGATCGGCACTCGCATCGTCATCTATGACGACGGAGCGGAGGGCGTCGCGCCCGGGTTGGCCGAGCGAGCTGCCGTCCGCCTGACCGCCCTCGGCTACGAGCACGTGTTCATTCTCGAGGGCGGCGCGCCTGCATGGCGCGAGGCCGGGTTTCAGTTGTTCGCCGGCGTGAACGTGCGCAGCAAGACCTTCGGCGAACAGGCCGAGCTGTCATTTCATACACCGCGCATCAGCGCGCGCGAGCTGTCCGATCGGCTCGTGCGTGGCGATGACTTGGTGGTGCTCGACGGTCGCCCGGTCGACGAATACCGCAAGATGAGCATCCCGACGGCGGTGTGCTGCCCCAATGGCGAGCTGGCGCTGCGAGCCGATCTGCTTGCGCCAAATCCCTCGACCACCATTGTCGTCAACTGTGCCGGACGCACGCGCAGCATCATCGGCGCGCAGACCCTGATCGATCTGGGTCTCCCAAATCCGGTGTTCGCACTCGAGAACGGCACCCAGGGCTGGTTCCTGGAAGATCTGCCGCTGGATCATGGTGCCGACCGGTTCTATCCGGCGCCGCCTGCCGACGAACGGCTGCCGGAGCTGCGCCGACGCGCTCTCGACTTTGCCGCGCGATGGCAGGTGCCGTTTGTGCATGCCGACACGGTGGACACCTGGCTGATGGATTCAGGGCGCACGACCTATCTTTGCGACGTGCGCACGCCGGAAGAGTTCGCCGCCGGCAGTCTGCCACGGGCCCAAAGCACTCCGGGCGGCCAGCTCATCCAGGCGACCGATCAATTCATCGGGACATGTGGTGCCCGCTTGGTGGTGTTCGACAGTGAAGGCGTGCGTGCGCCGGTGATCGCGGCCCGCTTGCGACAGATGGGCTGGGATGCGCAGGTACTCGTCGAAGGCGCGGCAGCGCACCTGTCTCCTCTTCACGAAAGGCCGCTGCCGTTGCCGCTGCCGCTGCTCCGCACGGTTTCAGCCGACGCGCTCGCCGGCATGGACGGGATTCTGTTGCTCGATCTGCGTTCGAGCTCGGCCTATCGGAAGGGGCACCTGAAGGGGGCTGTATGGACGATCCGCCCACTGCTTGCGAGCCTGGCGCTGCCATCCGGCATGCGCGTGGTGCTCATAGCCGATACGGCCGAGACGGCGCGGCTTGCGGCCCTGGATCTTGCCGAGCGCGGCGTGCACGATCCGCTCCTGCATGTCGCTGATTCGAAAGCGTGGGCAGCCGCCGGTCTTGCGGTGGAAGCAACGCCGGTTCTCCCGGCCGATTCGAACTGCATCGATTTCCTGTTCTTCGTGCATGATCGGCATCAGGGTAACAAGGAGGCAGCGCGCCGGTATCTGGCTTGGGAGACAAACCTCCTGTCTCAGATCGATTCAGAGGAACGCGAGGCTTTTCGCATATGAAATCCTGGCTCGGTGTTTATGGGCTCCCTGAGCACGAAAGAAAGACAGCGGGCTCGCCGGTTCAAACGTTTGGCTTGCCGCCAGTTGCCTCGTACGCGGCACGGAGGCGGTGATGCGGCCTCTTCGTCCAGCAACGCGGCTTCTGCGCGCCGGACGTTCTGACCGCGGCTGGGTCAACACGCCGGTTACCCGGGGCGGCACCTTTGTTTTTGATTATGTTGAAAATTGGCGTGACACGCGAGCGCGGCGTGAGCATGAGCGTCCTGTGTCCTACGGAGCGCAGGGGACAGACAGCACGCACGCGCTCGAGGATGCGTCGGTGGAGCTCGAGGGGGGTATCGTGCCGCCCTTTATCCTACCGGACAGGCTGCGATCGCAACAGTGATGCTCGCAACGGCTGAAGGCCGACGATCATGTACTGATCACCGACGCAGGCCATCGTTGCGGCGATCGAAACGGTGCTTGATGAGCCTAAGCTGCATACGCGCGACCTTAAGGGACCGGCGAGCACGGCCGCGTGTGGCAAGGCCTTCCGACGCGCTTGGTTGACGGGCGCACATCGCGGAGCCGCGAGCAATCAATCACCACACTTGCCGAGAGCGCGGCCATCCGCGCCGTTCTTGATGCGCGCACGGCTGATAGTCGCACCGAGGCCGAACGCAATGCTGATCGGACATCAAGGCCCGCGGCGCGGGCATTCGAGGAGCTGTTAGACGATCCTCAGACGCCTTGCTCGGAAAAATAGATTAATGACCCGGCCTGCACTTGCCAGTGTCCACGAAAGCGGCCGCCGCGCTCAACCGGGGCAATTCTACGAGGTCGACAACTGGTGTATCGGTGCTACGCGCGCGCTGTTGTACTATAGCCTGGCGGTAGGCGGTGATGCGGTCTTTCAGCCCCGGATAGCTCGCAGAATTAACGAGGGCCGCGAGGTCGGCATCGTCGTCTCGCGAGGTCGTCACCGAGTGAAGTGCAGCCACCGTACGGGCGGGCAGCCGTACCGCCTTCGTTGCCAGCCTTGCCACGCGGCTGGCTAGGTCCGCTTCTTCGGACAAATCGGTGACCAACCCTAGCCTTGCCGCTTCGCTTGCCGGGATGACACGACCCGCGATCAATATCCGCCGCGCTGTATCGTTGCCGATGCGCGTGGCAAGCCGCCTCGCGCCAAGGATCAGCCCGAACCCCGAGCCCGGAAACGCGAAGCTGGTGCCGGGGAGACTGATGCGACGATCGCAGGACGTAAAGAGATCGGCCCCTGCGCCGTAGACCCGGCCCGAGCCGATCGCTACGGTGACGAGGGGGCACCGATAGATTTTCTGCAGCAACTGCTCGATCCTGACGAAGCGGAGCAAAAGGTCGCCATCCGTGCTGCTCTCGATGTCAGCGAGATCGAAGCCTGTGCACATGTGCTTGCCGGCGCCGCGGAAGACGATGATCCGTGCGCCCTCCCGCAATCCCCTCTCAATGGCCGCATCCAGCATATCGACCATGGCGGCGCTCAGCGCCTTGCCAACCCGAGGGCGATTGAGTGTAATATTGGCGCTGGCCTCGCTGAGCTCGTAGCTGACGAGTTGCGGACGCGTGGTCCACCTGCGATCGATTTTATTTGCTGATTAATCTGCCAGCAAATGAGTGAACGTCACAACAGTTATGGTTCCGTCCGGAGCGGCGACGGTGGACCACTGCCGAGAAGCATCGGATCGTGGAGGAGAGTTGGGCGCCCGCGGCAAGCGTTGTTGGGGTTGCGCGCCGACATGATCTTCACCCTAATCTGCTTACAGCTTGGCGGCGGCAGGCGCGCTCGGGGTCCTCGCCTGCGAGCCTGAGCCGCCGTCGCGGCAGGATGATGAAGTCCGCTTTGTGGCGGTCTCGGTTACGCCGAACCGGCAGCCGTTGACGGCGCCCACCGGGGTCTGCGGTGCGATCGAGATCGAGTTCGCAGCCGGGCTCGGATGCAGATCGCAGGCGCGGTTGACGCGGCGACGCTGAAGGCAGCAGTGTTGGCATTGGTGGATGGACCGCCGCGATGATACCGCTGCCGGCGTGCGTGCGGGTATGGCTCGCGACTGGCTATACCGACATGCGGAAGGGTTTTCCGTCGTTGACCCTGCAGGTTCAGGAGATATTGCATCGCGACCCGCTCAGCGGCCACCTGTTTTGCTTCCGTGGTTGTCGCGGCAATCTGCTGAAGGTGATCTGGCATGATGGCCAGGTGTCGTCCCGTTCTCACTCGGAAGTGAGACCTTTAAGCACGCTGACGAACCGCGGCAGTGGGCCACGACCTCTATCTGCTGAGCGAGGTCGTTGGGCTCTAAGACGAGAACCTCAAGTATCGCGGGTGGTTGGATTGCTTCAGCTATCGGATCGTCGACAACCCGCCACGATTGGGACTGATCCTCGGGGCGCTGGCTGCTTTATTTGGAAACGTCCGCCAAGCTATTGAAATCGTTAGAGGGCTTTTTGGGGCATTTTTCCAAATGCGCTTTGAAATCGTTGAATAATCAAGCGGATTTTGATTCCGCCATTCGGAGGTTCGATCCCTCTCGCCCCCGCCAATCCTAAAAAGATCAGTAAAATCAATGGCTTATATGTTCGAAATATCCGAAGATCGATTGCGTTGAGCAGATCGATTGCGTTGACGAAAATCGAACCTCAAAAACGCGAAAAGCGCTCGACCTCGCTGTTTAAGTCGCCTGAAACCTCAATCACCGCGTACCCGTTCGGCGCGCGGTTTCGCGTCGGGCTATTGCTCGATGTAGCGCGCGATCTCGCTTCTCATCACCACCACCGAGTGGCCGTGTTTCTTGGCTCTGAGATCGCCGCGTGCGACCACGCGGTCGAGTTTCGCAAGCGCGATATCCGCAACTCGGCAGCCGCCTCCTTGCGCGTCAGGAAACACCGTAGTGATGACGATGGTGCCGAGGTCTCGCGCCTAGCCTTGCCTGCTCGCGTCATTATGTCCGCATCCATGGTGCGATCCGTTTTCTTTCGCCTCTTCGACCCCCGGTCGTCCGGTTCCATGACTCTACTGACGGCTGCAACAATTATTCCGCATTGCGTAAGGATGCGATCGGCTAGTTAAACGGGAAGCAGGGCCTTCTCGATCGTAGCATTACCAGTTTTGATTCCTCAGCCGATAGGAAACTGGACTCAAAAAGGCTCGGTCGTCTGACCAGTGTCGCGTGAGAGACGCGAGGAAATTGCCTTGGCGGTAGAGCGCTTCATCCCTAAAATCCAGCCACCACCGCCAGGTGCTTCGGAAATCGAGCTCAGTCACTAGGAGTAGAAGCTATGCCCAAGCCGGAAAGCTTCCCAATCGACAAGATTTATGTTCCCGTGAAGAGGAAGAAGGCTGTCAAGCCTGAGCTCGTTCAAGAAATCGCGGAAAGTATTTTAGAAATCGGACAACAAGCCCCCATTCTCGTTCGGCCCGACGAAGGCCGGTTCGTTCTGGTCGAGGGACTGCATCGGTTCGAAGCCTGCAAGGCTCTTGGCGAAAGAACTATCATCGGGGTCTTGGTCTCGGCTGAGATCGTGCATCAAAAGACGCTTTTGTCAGACAGCGCTGAAGCAGAAGCAGAGCGCGACAAGATGGCGCGATTGAAAAGATTGCGCCTCGAAAAGGAGGCTGCCGCGCGATCAGCCGCTGCTTCAGAGGCCGTCATGGAGACGCAATCGGCGGAGCTTTTGCGAAAACCTTCGGAGAAGGGTATCCGGAACGTTCCCAAGGCATCGCGAAGCCAATCAGATCGCAGGACTTCAGGATCAACACCAAGAACGTTGTCGGAATGGCTCACGCAACAAAAGCGCAATGGCGGTCGTTATTGATCGTCCGCTCCGCCGCGACCACCGGCCTCGAGCGGGCTTGAGCCAATAACCTAATGGCCATCTAGGCAATCGTCTTGAGATAGAGGCTCGGGTCGAAATATTTGTTGGCTGGGGTGAAATCCTTGATGCCAGCGTTCGCCATGAAGAAATCGGTGGACTGCTGCAGCCAGTTTGTAATCGTGTTGTCGGAGTATAGCCGCTTCCAATCGTGCGACGTGAACATCTTCTGCGCCTTGAACGATTCGTTGATATCGGCGAGTGGCGTCTGGCTATAGTGGTTCTTCTGCAGTGCTTCCATCGCTTCCTTGCTGTTCGCGATGATGTGGTCGTTGGCTTCAGCCCATCCCTTGATGAGCTTGGCAAGCGTTTCCTTGTTGGGTTCGTAGTAGTCGTTGCGGGCGGCCCAGCCGCCGATGATGGCAGCCTGCGGATAGTAAGCTGAGGCGTCCGCCAATTTCACCGCGCCCGGAACCTTGTCGCGCACGGTCACATTGAACGGAACCCAGAGCGCTACGGCTGGTACGGCGCCGGAGATGAACGCCGTTACCGCCGCGGGCATCGTCTGGTTCATGAGTTCTATCTCTTTCGGGTCGACATTGTTGGCGCGGAGCGCCTTGTCGAGAAACACATGCGCGGTCGTGCCGGTTGCCGTCGCGATGCGTTTTCCCTTCAAGTCTGCGAAGGATTTGATGCCCTGGTCGGAACGCACCCAAAGTTGAGCGGTAGCCACCTCGATATCGTTGATCAGGAATACCTTGCCTTGCCCGCGCGCCGGGAAGTTCGACAGCACGGCGCCGGTTGCCAGCAGGTCAAGACTGCCGCCGATCAGCGCCTGAAAGATCTCGAGGCCGGTGTTGAACTGGCGCAATTCAAGATCGAGCCCCTGCTTATCGAAGGTGCCGCGATCCATGCCGGTCCATATCTGTCCGTCAACGGCAACGGTGTGCAGATAGCCCACCCGAATCTTGGTTTTTGCCTGCGCGATCGCGGGAGCACGCGCCGCAAAGCTGCCGAGCCCGATGCCGGCTGCCGCCGTCAGGAATTGCCGTCGATCCATGTGTTTCCCTCCCGCCATCTTGTTATCTATTCCGAAAATGAAACCGGTCGCATTTGCGCCTGCTGTGCCCGGTATTCGCTCATCACGAGCTCTCTGATGTAACTCCTCAGCTCGCCGAACTCCGGCCTTTCCTGAATCGTTTCGTCGCGCGGATAGGCAAAGGGCACGTCGATGATCTTCTTGATCCGCGCGGGACGCGCCGTCACCACGACTATCCGAGAGGCGAGGAAAATCGCCTCTTCGACGGAGTGGGTGATGAGCACGACGGTCTTGCCCTCGGTCGCGAGCACCTTGAGCAGCAGGTTCTGCATGTTGGCGCGGGTCTGCGCGTCGAGAGCCCCGAACGGCTCGTCCATCAGGAGAAATTGCGGCTTCACCGCATAGGCGCGGGCAATAGCCAGCCGCTGTCGCATGCCGCCAGAGAGATGCTTGGGGTAGGAATTCGCAAAATCCCCAAGACCCATGAGATCGATATAGTGGTCGCAGATGGCGTCGCGTTCCGCGACCGGAACACGATTGGCCTTGAGCTGCAGACCAAAGGCGATGTTCTGTTTGACGGTGAGCCAGGGGAAGACGCCGTACTCCTGAAAAATCACGCCGCGTTCCGGGCCGGGGCCCCGGACCGGCTCGCCTTCGAACAGCACCCGGCCTGTGGTCGGCTTCTGAAAGCCGGCCAGCATGCTCATCATGGTGGTTTTGCCGCAACCGGAAGGTCCGATCACCGCAATGAAGTCGCCTTCATGAATGTCGTAGGTGACGTCATCGACGACCGAGAGCCTGCCTTTCGGCGTATCGAAGGCGAGCGAGACGTGGTCGAACTGTGCGCGCTTGGCGGACTTCACGATGCCGTTCATGCGATCGCTCGCTCCTGCCACACTAGCAATCTGGCGCTGATCCGGCGCAGGATCAGATCCATGATCAGGGCGATGCAGCCGATGCAGATAATTCCGACATAGATCACGTCGAGCAGGAAATAGGTGGACGCGTTCTGGATCATGGCACCAAGTCCACGCTGCGCGGCGACAAGCTCTGATGCAACCAGCGTTGCCCACGCCACGCCCAGCGCGACCCGCAACGCGGTGAGGATATGTGGCACCGTCAAGGGGATGATGACTTTGCGAAATATCTCGATCTCGCCGGCGCCCAGCGTCTTCGCGACGCGGATATAGAGAGGCGTGATCTGCGAGACGCCTTCATACATCACGATAACTCCCGAGAAGAACGCGGCGTAGAACAGAATGACGAGCTTCGCCGGCTCGTCGACACCGAAATAGACGATCACGAGCGGGATCAGGGCGATCGGCGGCAGGGCGCGAAAAAAATTGATCATTGGGTCGGCGAGGATGCGCGCCGGCCGATACCAGCCGAGCAGGAAGCCGACGGGGACCGCGACCATGATGCCGAGAATCACCCCCAGAAAGACACGCCGCGTCGACGACCAAATGTCGAGCAGCAGATTGTCGTGCAGCAGGAGATCAACGAACTTGGCCGCAACCTGGTGCGGTGAGGGTATCAGCGCTTCGTTGACCAATCCGCTCCAGCGCACTGCGTACCAAAGCACGACTGCGCCGATCCACGGGATGGACCCCAACAACAAGCGTATTGCGGTGCTGCCCTTTATCAAGCGTTTCCAACTGTGTTTATGATTGATTGATGTGCTATCATACGATAAATAGGATGACTATACAAGAGGGCTATTTCCGCGGGATGCTGCCGATGACATCGCCGAAATTCACCGTCCGCAACGTCCAGGCCTTCTGCTACCGCTATCCGTTGGCGACGCCGGTCGTGACGTCGTTCGGTCGGATGCTCAACCGGCCGGCGGTGTTCGTTCGTGCCGAAGATGAGGACGGTTACGTCGGCTGGGGCGAGGTCTGGTCGAACTTCCCGTCGACTGGAGCCGAGCACCGGACGCGGCTCGTCAACGAGATTCTCGCGCCCGCCATCCACGGTCGTGCAGTCAGCGAGCCAGCGGAGCTGTTTGCGGCGATGACCGAGGGAACCGCCGTACTGGCGCTGCAATCGGGCGAACCAGGTCCCTTTGCCCAGGCGATTGCCGGCATCGATCTTGCGTTTTGGGATATTCACGCGCGACGCCGCAAGGTCCCGCTGTGGAAATTACTCGGCGGGACCGGTAACAGAATTAAAGTCTACGCCAGCGGGATCAATCCGATCGGCTCGCGGCAGACGGCAGAAGCGGCGTTGCGACGCGGACACCTCGCCCTCAAGCTGAAGGTCGGATTTGATCCGGCAACGGATCGTTCCAACCTTGCTGCGCTTCGCGACATTGTAGGCGCAGGTGTATTGGCTGCGGACGCCAATCAGGCCTGGTCTCTCGCGCGCGCGCTCGAGCTGGCGCCCTCTTACGGAGAGTTTGGCCTTGCCTGGCTCGAAGAGCCGATCCGCGCCGATCGACCGTGGCACGAGTGGCAAACCTTGAGCGAGCAAGCTGGCGTGCCGTTGGCCGCGGGAGAGAACATTGCGAGTTCTGCGGGGTTCGATCAGGCGCTCCACGATCGCGTGCTGCGAGTCGTGCAGCCCGATATAGCCAAATGGGGCGGATTGACCGTGGGCTCGAAGATCGCGCGCTCCATCCTGGCGGCCGACAAGATTTTCTGTCCGCATTATCTGGGCGGCGGGATTGGCCTTTTGGCGTCGGCGCATCTGCTTGCCGGGGTCGGTGGCGCGGGCATGCTGGAAGTCGATTCCAACGATAATCCGCTGCGCGACCGGCTTTGTGGACCGGTCGCCGATGTGAAGGACGGCGCCGTAACATTGAGTGAGGAGCCGGGCCTGGGAATAGAACCGGACCTCTCGTGGATCGAAGAGTATCGGACAGCTTGATCCGGCGGGCCGGTTCGTTCTGCAGCGTATTCGTCCGAAGGGACGTGAGACCGTTTCGGCGATCGCCGATCGGGCAGGCTGGCGACACGTTCTTCCTATGAGAGCCAGGGAGCGGCGGGCAGGATGGATTTGATTTCCGACAGCCACATTCCAAAATATGCGCAGATTGCCGATATCTTCCGGCAGCGAATTGCCCGGGGAGTCTGGGCGCAAAGCTCGCGCCTGCCGGCAAACGAGATGCTTGCAGCCGAGTTCGGTGTTTCGCGAGTGACCATCAGACAAGCGGTCGAACTTCTTGCCCGCGACGGCGTAATCCAGGCACGGCAAGGCCGTGGCACCTTCGTAACCGGTATGCTCAAGCAGGACCGCTGGTTGAAGGTCGAGACGAGTCTTGCCGATCTCGCCGAGGTCTATCGCGACACGTCCCCCGAGATCATCAACATTTCAGAGAGCCACACTGATGCACCGTTGCTCCCGGAGGACGGTCGGCCGGCGGAACGCTATGTGTTCATGCGACGGGTGCATTCACACAACAAGCAGCCTTACTGCGTGATCTCGATATATCTCGACGAGAAGCTCTTCCGCAGAAGTCCGGACCGCTTCCGAACCGAGACGGTGATTCCGCTGCTCAAGGAGCTGAAATCGCCCGCGATCGAGACAGCGCGACAAACCCTGACGATCGGAATGGCCGATCTTGACGCCGCGAAACTGTTGCGAATTCCCTTGAACTCACCTGTGGCCGAGGTTCGGCGTGTGTTTGCGAGTGCCGATCGCCGTGTGATCTATCTAGGCGAAGTAACCTACCGCGGCGACTTTGTCCGGCTTGATATCGATCTGCGGCCTTGAAGTGCGCGTCTAGCGCGAGAACAGCTCCTGATTGCGCCGCTCAAGCTCTTCTCCGTAGGTCCGCAGGACGTGCGCTTCGCTCACCGTTCCAATTGCCGCGCGATGGTTGACGCGATCGACGACGGCGAGCACGTCGGCCTCGCTTTGTTCGAAGGTCTTGAGAATCTCGCGAATCGAAGTATTGGGCAGCACGAATTCGTCATTTTGCCGGGCGATTGCGCCGAGCGGCGAATCCTCTGCAGCCTCGGTCAGGTGCAGGTCTGCCGACGAGACGATGCCGGCATAGGTTCCCTTCGCGTCGCGCAGCACGATCTGCCTGACTTGCACTGGAGAGAAGATCCTTTGAGCTTCCGCGATTGACATGCTGCTCGGCGCACTGTCGAAATCGGCTCGCATCAGGGAACTGGCGTTCAATTGCCGGACCCAGCCAACGTCCTGAGGGCCGCGGATGACCTCGCCTCGGAGATGAAAGCGCCACGTCGCGAAATTGTAGCCGAACAATTCGCGTACCGTCAGCGCGCAGACAGAGGAGGCAATGACGGCACCAACGGTCACCGAAAAATCGCCGGTGATCTCCAGCGCCAGGCAAATCATGCTGATCGGTGCGCCGAGCACTCCCGTTCCGAAAGCCGCAAGCGCGGCAATAGCGGCCGTTCCCGGTTGCAGGGCAAACGCCGGCAGCAGGCTGCTCATTAGCGTGCTGTAAAACTGACCAATCAGCGCGCCCAGCAACAGCGAGGCGAAGAACAAGCCGCCGCGGAAACCAGACCCGAGAGAGATTGCGGACGCCAGCGTCTTGAGCAGGATGATCGAGGCCAATAGCGTCCACGTTGGATTGCTCAAGAGCTGGATCTGCATCGCACCATGTCCCGCCCCCAGCACCGCAGGCGTCAGCAGCGCCAACGAGCCGAGCAGCGCTCCGCCGGCGATCGGCCTGAGAAAGCCATTGAAAGCGGACAGGCGTTGAAAGCAACGCTCGGAGAACGCGACGGCCAACATCGTGATGACGCTGGCAAAGGCACAGAGCAGGCCGATCATCATCGTCTGCCCGACCATCTCGGCTGAAACCGGAGAGGGAAAACCGGGAACCATCAGGAAGGATTGATGGGTGAGGTGCCTTGCGACAAGCCATGAAGCAACTGCGCTCGCGATAACGGGCACGAGGCTGGCCGAAGTATATGCGCCGAGAATGACTTCGAACGCGTAGAAAGCGCCGGCCAGCGGCGCGGAAAATGCGGCGCTGATTGCGCCTGCCGCCCCACAAGCGACCAGAAGCCGCATATCGCTCCGTCGTGCCGCGAGCCGCTGTCCGAACAACGACCCAAAGGCTGCGCATATTTGGGTGTATCCCGCTTCCAACCCCACCGATCCGCCGAAGCCGTTCGAAAGCAGTGTCTGGATAGAAATCAGCAGACTGCCGCGCATCGACAGGTGGCCGCCATAGAGTGCATTTGCCTCTATCGCATCGGCAAGCTGCTGTCCCCTGAGTTTGCGTGAAAAGAAAACCGCAATGAGTGCAAGGATGGCGCCGCCGATAATGGGGACAAGCAACGCGCGCTGCCACAAGATGAAATGCGCCGAACTGAGATGTTCATCGAACGGGATATCGAACAAGAGCGCGTGCGCAGCCTGGCTCAGTTTCGATATGGATACGACGAGAAGTCCGCTCAGAAGCCCGACGACGATGGCGACTGCAACCAGACCGGTCTCGCGGTTGCGGACAAAATTGCGCAAGCCTGACGGAAGACGACGGCCAGTTGCGGCGCTTTGTTTCGCGCCGAGCTCGGGTGCTGCCAAAGTGGTCATTGAAAACTCGCGTCGACGTCGCAGCCGAGAGGCTGACATTCACGATGGCGAGCTTTCGGGGGCGCCAATTCGCGCTCCCTGGTCGACGGTCTTGGGTGGTTGCTGCAATTGGCAGGGGCTGGAGGCATTCGAACTCCGCACCGGAAATTCGGCAAATCTGGATTGACGAATGTCATCTTAATAGTAATATGACATGTAGACAAGATGACAAATGGCGCCGCGTGGCGCCCGTTGCGACAGCGCGCGAGTGCGGCCATCCACGCCATTGACGAGTCGAAGCCGATGATTGCACCAGGCCAAGGGGAAAGCGTGCGCAATGATGGTCGCGTGGACGGCTGCTGCGCGCCAAGATCTTCCCGACAGGGATGCGCCACCCTGGAGGAGCGATGGCTAAGCGTCAGTGGATCCATGCCCCGCCGAAGTGAGGCTGTCTCTATCCCGGGAGGTCGCGCCGAGATGGGGACGGACGCCCCTGTCTTTGAGGCTGATGGCGAAGCCCCGCGAAGGCGCCTGACCCTCAAGCCGTTTGCCCTCGATGCCGTGACCGTTACGAACGAACGCTTCGCCGCGTTCGTTCGGGAGACGGGCTATGTCACCGACGCCGAACGGCTTGGTTGGTCCTTCGTCTTCTATCAACATCTTGCTGGCGGAGCCGATCAATATCCGCGCGTTCAGGGCGCCGACTGGTGGTGTCGCGCGGACGGTGCGTTTTGGGCGGCGCCGGAGGGCGGGGCTTCGAACATTTCGGAGCGGCTGGATCATCCGGTCGTTCATGTTTCGCATGTGGATGCCCAGCACTTTGCATCGTGGAGTGGCGGCCGTCTTCCCAGCGAGGCTGAGTGGGAGCATGCGGCGCGTGGCGGCCTTGAAGGTGCGTTGTTTCCCTGGGGCAACCGGGAGCCCGACGACCGGTCATACTTTCCATGCAACATCTGGCAAGGAGACTTCCCATCCAGAAATACCCTTGCGGACGGTTACTTCTCTACGGCGCCGGCGCGGTCGTTCGCGCCCAACGGCTATGGACTCTATAATTGCAGCGGCAATGTCTGGGAATGGTGCGCAAACGCCTATCGCGTTTCTTCGCTCAAACGTGCGGCGCAAATGACCAACGCCACAGCGCTACGGGACGGATGGCGCGTGCTGAAAGGCGGTTCGTTTCTCTGTCATCGCTCATACTGCTACCGCTATCGCATCGCTGCGCGCACCGGAAATCCACCCGACACGAGCACCTCCCATATCGGGTTTCGTGTCGCTTACGATCTTTGATCGGCATTCGTCGGCGGGCTCGATCCCGATACTCCAAAGGAAGGCATGATGTATCCAAGCGTTCTTCTTCAAGTTGCCGGCGTGTGGCGTGAGGCCTGCGGCGGGATCGCGCATCCGATCCTCAATCCCGCCACGGGAGAGGAAATCGGGAGTCACCCCGTCGCGGCGCAGGCCGACTTGGACGAAGCCCTGCTGGCGGCAGATCGCGGTTTCAAGCAGTGGCGCGCAGTGTCGCCGTATGAGCGGGGCCAGATCCTCCGAAAATCGGCAAGCCTGTTACGGGAGCGGGCCGAGACCATCGCCCGCATCATGACGATTGAGCAAGGCAAGCCCATCGCCGAGGCTCGGCTCGAGATTGCAGCCGGTGCCGACTTCATCGATTGGGCAGCGGAGGAAGGGCGGCGCGTCTATGGCCGTGTCATACCGGCTCGCGGGCCTGGCGTGGCGCAACTGGCCGTTCGCGAGCCAGTCGGTCCCGTCGCCGCCTTTACGCCGTGGAATTTTCCGATCGTCCAGGCAGCACGCAAGGTTGCGAGCGCGCTGTCCACGGGATGCTCGGTAATCCTGAAAGGTCCGGAGGAGGCGCCAGCCAGTTGTGCCGAGATGGTAAGGGCATTTCTGGATGCCGGTGTTCCAGCCGATGCGCTGTCGTTTGTGCTTGGATCTCCGGCCGAGATTTCATCCTATCTGATCGCGCATCCAGTGATCAGAAAGATCTCGTTCACCGGTTCGACCGTGGTCGGCAAGACTCTTGCGGCGCTGGCGGGCCAGCACATGAAACGGGCCACGATGGAGCTCGGCGGACATGCGCCGGCTTTTTTCTCGGATGCCGATCTGGACAGGGCGGTGACGACCCTTGCGGCGAACAAGTTCCGAAACGCAGGGCAGGTTTGCATTTCCCCCAGTCGTTTCCTGGTCCAGGCTTCCGTCATGGATCAGTTCATCGAGAAGTTCGTGGCGACAGCCAGACAGGTGAGGGTCGGCGATGGCCTTGATCCACAGACAACGATGGGGCCACTCGCGCATGAGCGGCGACTTCTCGCCATGGAGCAATTGGTGAGCGATGCTCGCGAGCAGGGCGCGGAAATTCGCCTCGGTGGCGGACGGTTCGGCAATCGCGGATATTTCTTCGAGCCGACCGTCATCGCCAACGCTTCTCTCGACGTGCGCGTGATGAATGAAGAGCCGTTCGGCCCGATCGCCGTGATGCGTCCGTTCTATGACGTGGACGAGGCGGTCGCTGAGGCGAACAGACTCCCGTTCGGCCTTGCGGCCTATGCGTATACCCGCTCGATGAGCGTCGCCGACAAGCTCGCCGCCAGTGTCGAATGTGGAATGATATCGATCAATCACCACGGTCTTGGTCTCCCCGAAAATCCGTTCGGCGGCGTCAAGGACTCTGGCTACGGCAGCGAGGGTGGCAGCGAGGCCCTCGAAGGCTATCTCGTTTCGAAACTGGTTTCGCGGACCAACTAGTCCAAAGTCATCATATAAGCATGATGACATATTGACATATCAAATAAGAAGGGGCATTGAAGGTTCAGGTCTGGGAAGAACGATAACAAGAACGGGCGCATGTATTGGCGCTGCGGTTCTCAATACAAGGGGAGGGTTCATGAGTTCGCTGGTGGAAGTGGCGCCGCGCGCGTCGGTAAACGCGGAAGCCGACTATGTGCGGTCGGGGATTGAGTTGGCGAAATGGAGAATCGTCCCATTTCTCTTTCTGTGCTTTATCCTGAACTATATCGACCGAACCAATGTCGCCTTTGCCAAGCTCCACTTTCAGAAGGACCTTGGATTTACCGACGCGGTATATGGTTTTGGCGTATCGCTCTTCTTCGCCGGTTTCCTGCTGTTTGAGGTGCCGAGCAATCTTCTCCTCGCCCGGATCGGAGCGCGCAAGACCCTCGCGCGCATCATGATCCTCTGGGGAATCGTGTCGGTCGCCATGATGTTTATCAAGACGCCGACGCATTTCTATCTGGGGCGCTTCCTGCTTGGCGCGGCGGAAGCCGGGTTCGTGCCAGGCGTTGTCCTTTACCTCAGCTTCTGGTTCCCC
Source organism: Bradyrhizobium sp. Arg237L (assembly GCF_029990105.1). Taxonomy (NCBI): domain Bacteria; kingdom Pseudomonadati; phylum Pseudomonadota; class Alphaproteobacteria; order Hyphomicrobiales; family Nitrobacteraceae; genus Bradyrhizobium; species Bradyrhizobium sp. Arg237L. Next base: position 127,329 of record NZ_JAQMIL010000008.1, read on the forward strand.
TCGACGCTCCGCGCGCGCATCACCTCGCTGTTCATGGCGGCGTTGCCGATCTCGGGGATCATCAGTAATCCGATTTCGGGCCTGATCATGGATAATCTCGGAGGCGCCTTTGGTCTCGCGAGTTGGCAGTGGTTGTTTCTTCTCGAAGGGCTGCCCTCGATCGTCGTCGGCGTCGTGGCGTTATGGTACCTCGCCGATCGGCCGAAGGCGGCGAAATGGTTGTCCGATCCCGAGAAGGATGCGATTGCGTCAAGCGTCGAGCGCGAGGAGCAAGGCAAGCAAGCTGCGACGCATCATGGGTTTGGTGGCCTGCTCTCCGATCCCCGTATCTACGTGTTCGCTTTTGCGGTTTTCACCCAGTACGCGGTCGCAAATACGTTTGCGTTCTGGGGTCCGTCGATCCTTAGGGGATCCGGGGTTGCCAATGTCTGGTATCTTGGCCTGCTGAACGCGGTTCCGTTCGTGGCCGGCGTGGTGATGATGACGACTGTGGCCTGGCGATCCGACAAGAAGATGGAGCGTCGATGGCACGCGGCGTTCGGACAGGCGCTCTCAGTCGTCGGCCTCGTGCTGCTGCCGGCCGGCGTGCATGATCCCTTTCTCGCGGTAGTCTCGCTCGCCCTTGTCGCATCCGGCCATTATGCGTTTTGGTCCGTCTTCTGGACGATTCCTCCAAGCTACTTCCGTGCCCGCTCGGCGCCGGGAGGCATCGCGCTCGTGGCGAGCATCGGAGCTCTGGGCGGCATTTTCGCGTCGAACCTCATGGGCATGATCAAAGATGCCACGGGTAGCTTCAGCGCCGGGTTCTATGGGATCGCTGCGTTGGCGGCGCTCGGAGTTGTCGTGCTGCTCGTGGGCTTTCCGGCGCGATTGTTGCCGGCGGTCAAGGCATCCTGACGTCGCTGGACGGAATGGGATGTTGCCAGCTTCTGCATATTTCGTTTCCGGCCAGGTACACCTGCGGCCTGATCGGAAACGACGATCGTTATCGCAGCAAGGAGCATGATCGATGGTCGATCGTCCGAACATCATTCTCATCATTACCGACCAGCAGCGCCATGACACTGTGGCCGGGTTGGGCGCGCATTGGATGAAGACGCCAAATCTGGATCGCCTTGTCGCCTCGGGGGTATCGTTCAGAAATTGCTATACGCCGTCGCCGCTGTGCGTTCCGGCGCGCGCCAGCCTCTTCACCGGGATGTACCCCCACAGTCATCACGTCACGATGAATTTCTACAAGTGGGAGCCGACCTGGGTCCGGTTGCTGGCCGAGGCCGGATACCACTGCGTCAATATCGGGAAGATGCATACGAATCCTTACGACGCTCCCGGAGGGTTTCACCAGCGTATCGTCGTGGAAAACAAGGACCGGCCGATGTTCCTCGATGAACCGGAGCGGGCCTATTATGATCACTGGGATATCGCGCTGCGGGCGCAGGGGATGACCCGTCCGACTCGCTACGCCAGATACAAGCGCGATCCGGATTACTTCAAGGAAGCGTTGGGCGCGTATCCCTGGGAATACGACGAGTCGATGCATCCGGACACGTTCGTGGGACGCACCGCATGCTGGTGGCTTGAGGAGCGGCAGGCGGACGCGCCGCTCTTCCTCGAGATCGGCTTTCCGGGGCCGCATCCTCCGTTCGACCCGCCGCGGCGCTATATTGACATGTATGACGACGTCGACGTTCCCATGCCCAGGACGACGGCGGCCGAGTTGGCTGCCCAACCGCCGGCGCATCGGGCACTGCGACAGAACATGATCGACAAGAATTTCGATTGCGTTGCGTGGAAGAACGATCCGAGCACCGAGGCGATCCGCCGGATGCGGCGCTACTACGCAGCGAACGTCACGCTGATCGATGAGCAGGTCGGCAATATCATGAGCGTGCTCGAGCGGAAGGGCTATCTGAAGAACGCCATCGTGATTTTCACTTCTGATCACGGCGAGAACCTCGGGGATCATGGGCATATCCAGAAATGGAACATGTACGATACCGCGACGAAAGTTCCGCTGGTCGTGTGGAGTTCAGATCTCAAGACGCGCGATGTCCGGACGGATTCGTTGGTCCAACTGATGGATATCGCCCCCACCATTCTCGACTATGCCGGTGTGGGTATTCCTGCGGGCTGGGAAGCGGTTTCGCTGCGGCCCGTTCTGGAGGATGGCACTGCAACCGTCCGCGACAGCGTCTACTCCGAACTCTATCGGGATCACATCCAGAGCGGCGCGGAGTGCATCGTCATGCGTCGTGACGCGCGCTGGAAAGCCGTTTGGTATTTGGGCGAGAGCTGCGGTGAACTCTATGATCTGGAAGCGGACCCGGACGAGCTGCAGAATCTCTGGGACTCGAAGCAGCACGTGCAGATCCGGAACGAGTTTGTCCAGCACATCCAGGATTGGCTCATCCGCGGTGCGATCGAGAATCGCGAACAGACCAGGGAAAAGCCGCAGCCCGCAATGGCGATCGGCTAGGTCTGTCTCACCCACGTTGGTTCGTCTCTCGCGCAGGAAAATTCGAATCTAATGAGCTCTGGATACGACTATATCATCGTTGGTGCCGGTTCGGCCGGGTGCGTTCTTGCAAACAGGCTATCTGCCGATCCGGCGGGGCGCGTCCTCCTCCTCGAGACCGGCGGCAGCGACCGGAACTTTTGGCTGAAGCTCCCGGTGGGCTATTACAGGACGATCTATGACAAGCGTTTTTCTCGGCAGTTCGATACGGAGCCTTGCGAGGGAACGGGAGGTCGAGCCATTGTGTGGCCGCGCGGTCGGGTCATCGGCGGTTCATCCTCCATCAACGGACTGATCTTCATCAGGGGACAGCACGAGGATTTTGACGATTGGTCAAAGCTCGGCGCGTCAGGATGGAGCTACAAGGAGGTGCTTCCGTTCTTCAAACGGTATGAACGCTACGAAGGCGGCGACAGCGAGTATCGCGGAGGGGGCGGGGAGTTCGAGGTTTCCAATCTGCGCAACCGGAATGTCGCCTGTGATTCCTGGTTGGCGGCGGGATCTGAATTCGGTTTGCCCTTCAATGCTGATTTCAACGCCGCGACGACTTACGGCGTCGGGCGGTATCAATTGAGCATTGGCTCTCACTGGAGAACCAGTTCGGCGAGCGCCTTCCTGTATCCTGCCCTGAAGCGGCAGAATCTCACGCTGGTCGCTCATGCTCACGTCAGCAGGATAATCGTGCGCGGACATGTCGCAACCGGCGTCGAATATATCCGCGACGGCCGCGTCGAGGTTGCCCATGCCGACCGCGAGGTCATCCTGTGCGCCGGGGCAATTCAATCCCCGCATCTTCTTCAATTGTCGGGTATTGGCCCTGCGGATCTGCTTCGTTCGTTGAAGATTCCGGTTGTTGTGGATCAGCCGGAAGTTGGAGCCAATCTTCAGGATCATTATCAGGCGAGAGCCATAGTCCGGCTGAGACGGCCAATTTCTCTGAATGATGAAGTACGCAATCCCGTGAAGCTCGCCGCCATGGGCGCGCGCTGGGCCCTCAACAAGGGCGGTGCCCTTACCGTCGGTGCGGGGCAAGTTGGGGGAGCTGCATGCACGCAGCACGCGATCGGCGGCCGTCCGGACGTCCAGTTCAACGTTATGCCTCTCTCGGTCGACAAGCCGGGAGAGCCCTTGCATCGCTATTCCGGCTTCACGGCATCGGTCTGGCAGTCTCACGCCAAGTCGCGAGGAACCGTCCAGTGTCGGTCGGCGGATCCGCTCGATCAGCCCCGCATTGTTCCCAACTATTTTGCAGAAGCCATCGACCGCAAGACCGTCGTGGCGGGTTTGCAGATGCTGCGGGAAATTTTTGACCAGAAGTCGTTTCGGGGGCTGGTGGAATCGGAGGTTCTTCCGGGGCCGGAGTTCGCGGGCGAAGAGGGGCTCTGGCGGTTCGCGCAGATGCATGGCGGCACGGTGTTCCACTGCGTTGGGACTTGCCGCATGGGCGGAGCGGATGCGGTGGTCGATCCCGAACTGCGCGTAAGAGGAATCGATCGTTTGCGGGTGGCGGACGCTTCGGTGATGCCGGTCGTGACCTCTGCAAATACCAACGCTGCTTCGATCATGATCGGCGAGAAGGGGGCGCACCACATACTTTCCCGGAGCCAGGCGGGATAGTTTGCGGTCTGCTGTTGTTTTTTTGGCTGCGCTGGAGGACAATGCAACTATAGCTCTAGGATGCCAAGATGGTGCTTTCCGCGGATACGTACGCCCCTAAATACGCGCAGATTGCAGACATTCTGCGACAGCGGATCGCTCGCAATTATTGGCCTAAGCAGGCTCGCCTCCCGCCAAATGAGGCGCTGGCTGAAGAGTTCGGCGTGTCGCGAATCACCATTCGCCAGGCGATCGACATCTTGGTCAATGAACATCTTCTCGAAGCAAGACAGGGCAGCGGTACCTACGTCGCGCAAACTCCGGTGCAGGATCGCTGGCTCCCGGTCGAGACCAGCCTCTCGCAGCTCGTGGAGATGTATAAGGACACTTCGCCAAAGATCATCAATGTATCGGAGCCCTCGAATATCAAGCCGGCCCTGAACGCAAGTGATGGAACGCCGGCTGAACGCTACGTTCACATGAAGCGCGTGCATTATCGCGAGAAGCAGCCTTACTGCGTCATCTCGATTTTTCTCGATGAGGCGGTTTTTCAGAAGCACCCGACTCGTTTCCGGCGGGAAGTCGTGATCCCGATTTTGGCTTCCATGCGCAGTCCCAAGATAACCCGCGCTCGCCAGACACTCACGATCGGTACAGCCGATCTCGAAGCATCCAAGCTTCTTGAAATTCCGCTTGGTTCTCCGGTCGCGGAGGTGCGGCGTGTCTTCAACACCGCTAGCGATCGCGTCATCTACCTCGGAGAAGTGACCTATCGCGGCGACTTCATTCGCATCGATATGGATCTGAAGCCTTAGGAGTCCTCCTCGGATCGAGCAAACGCAAAGCCAAATGTCGCTTCGGCAGGCTTACGCGATGACTTTGCCAGGGTTCATGAGATTGTGGGGATCGAAGGCTTGCTTCAGGAGCTTCAGCGCGTTCAGCTCTGCTCGTGATTTGTAGCGGAGCATCTCCGATCGACGGAGTTGGCCCACGCCGTGTTCTGCGCTGATCGAACCGCCGAGATCGGCGACGATGTCGTGCACAATCCGGTTGATTTCGCTCCGACGTTCAATGAACTGACCGGAGCTAATGCCCAGCGGCGGCATCGGATTATAATGAATGTTGCCGTCACCGAGATGGCCGAACGCAAAGGGACGGATGCCCGGGACTGCGTGCGCCAGGGCAGCGTCGGCACGCTCGATGAACTCAGGCACCTGCGACACCGGGACCGAGACGTCGTGCTTAATGCCGGCGCCACCCGCTTTCTGTGCTTCGGCCTGACCTTCGCGAAGCGCCCAGAGACGGAGACGCTTCGCCTCAGAATCCGCGAGCACGCCGTCGATCACCAGGCCGTTTTCCAATGCTTCGGACAGCAATTGCTCGATCGGACTGCGCAGCGTACCCGGTTCGCCATGGCCCGCCGCCTCGATGAGCACATACCACGGGTGCTCCTCGGCAAACGGTGAGATCGCTTCCGGCAGCGCCACCAAGACCCACTTCATGCATTCGCGCCGCATCAGCTCAAACGCGCTGAGGCTCTCCCCGACGTGGCTGCGGGCGATGTGGAGGAGATCAAGTGCCGCCACCGGCGTTGGGACAGCAACGAAAGCCGTGACGATGTCTCGTGGTCTCGGAAATAGCCGCAGCGTGGCGGCCGTGATGATGCCGAGCGTGCCCTCGGCTCCGATAAAGAGTTGTTTGAGATCGTAGCCGGTCGAGTCTTTGCGCAAGCCCCGCAGCCCGCTCCACATGCTGCCGTCGGGAAGAACGACTTCGAGCCCGAGCGTCAGAGCGCGCATATTGCCGTAGCGCAGGACCTGCGTTCCTCCCGCGTTGGTCGAAAGGTTGCCGCCGATCTGGCAGGATCCTTCGGAGGCGAGGCTGAGCGGAAACAACCGGTTGACATCGACTGCATGCGCCTGCACCTCTGCGAGCGTCATCCCTGCCTCGACCGTAATGGTGTCGTTCTGCGGGTCGACCGCGCGTAGGGCGCGCATCCGCTCCAGCGAAATGATCACGCTGCGGGGGTCGACTGGCTGAGCACCGCCCGCCAGGCCGGTGTTGCCGCCCTGAGGTACCATCGAAATGCCTGCCTTTCGGCATGCGGTCACGACAGCAGAAACTTGGGCAGTGGAGGAGGGGCGCGCGACATATTGCGCGGGTCCCCGGAACGCGCCGTCGAAAGAAATACAATAGCGCTCGAACTCAGCATTCGGCTCGACCAGGCCTTGGGGGCCCAAGATTGCGCGCAGACGGTCGCCAAGGTCGTTCGTCAGCATGTCTCCCGTCGCGATGATGTGCACAACGCTGTCTCCCCTTCAGTCAGGTAAAGTCAAAGGCGCCGCGGTGGCGGCGCGTGAGTTGCGCGAGCGCGTCGAGCGATGGCGCGCCCAACTGTCCCATCGCGGTCTCCAGCTCTTCCTTCAAGAGTCCAGCGACATAGGCTGCGCCTCTTCCACCGAGTGCGCCGAGCCCGAGAAGGAATGCGCGCCCCGCAAATGTGCCGCTGGCGCCGAGCGCGATAGCGCGCGCGACGTCAAGGCCCGATCGTATGCCGCTGTCGAACAGGACGGTGGCTCTGGTCCCGACTCTTGCAACGATAGCGGGCAGGACGTCGATCGCAGCAGGCGCAGCGTCGAACTGGCGACCACCATGATTGGAGACCATGATGCCATCCACTCCCACTGCAAGCGCCTGTTCGGCATCATCGGGATGCATGACACCTTTTACGACCAGCGCGCCTGACCAGGCATCCCGCATCCGCTTCATGACATCCCAGGAGAACGTGCCCTTGATCTGGCTCTGTACAAAGCCGGCGGTTTTCGCCAGCGTCGCCGGCTTCTCGACGTAACGCTCCATGTTGCGAAAGGCCGGCGTGCCCGCTCTGGCGAGCGCAAGCAGCCACGGCGGCGACAGAGCCACGTCTAGGATGGTTCTTGGCGTGGGGCGAAATGGGACCACCAGGCCGTTGCGCAGATCACGAGGACGCTTGGAGCGAACCGGCGCATCCAGCGTCGCAGCCAGCACTCGCACGCCAGCCGCGTCCGCCCGCTTGATCAAATCGAAGGTGACGGCGTGGTCGTCGGCGGGCAGTCCGTAGAGCTGAAACCAGGCATAAGGACCCGCAAGCTCGGCGACATCTTCGATCGTAGCGGTGGCGAGCGTGCCGGCCATATAGGGAATTCTTGCCTTGCCGGCTGCGCTTGCGAAAATCCGCGTGGCGCCAGGCCAGATGATGCCGTCGATTCCCACGGGAGAGATGCCGATCGGCGCGGCGCAACGGACGCCGAACAGCTCAACCTCAGTGCTGACGGGGCCAGGCTTGCCGTAGCGGGGGACCAACTCCACCGCATCCAGCGCCAGTCGATTGCGCCGCGTGTTCAGATCGTCACCCGTTCCGCCCTCGAGAAAATCGAAGGCGAAGCGCGGGATACGGCGGCGGGCGCGGCGCTCGATGTCATCCAGCGTGGGCAAACGCTGACGCAAGCGAGCCTCGGGGCTCGTTCCGCTGCCGGCACCCCAGGCTTGCGCGCGCGGTGAGTAGCGGCGAAGATCGCCCGTCATGAGAAAGCGTCCTTGGTTGCGTGACCGCACCTCTCATAGGACGCGTCTCGTCATCACCGCAAATAATTAGGGATGATGGCCGCGATAGCTTCTGATGATTGCCGGCAGGATGGCTACCGCGACTTGGCGCGCCGTATAGCTCGGCGCCTCGCGGTATCTCCGGAAGCCGGCTGCACATAGTTGCTGGCCGATGTTGCGGCCTCGAGCAGGTCGTGGCGAATGATGTCCAGCACGGCTCTGGCGGCGGCGGACACCATTCGGCGCGGATGATGAACCCAGGCGATCGATCGGACGATGCGCGGTTCGGCGAAGCGGTGCGCCCTCACCCTGCCGTCCGCCAGGGACTGTTGAAGTGCAATCGTGGGCAGCACGGTCACGAGATTGGTGGTCGCGATCACGTCGCAAACCGCGGGCAGGGTGTCGAGCTCCAGTCTCGGCTTCAATTCGATGCCGGCTGTGGTGGCATGCTCCTCCAGGATCATGCGCAGGCCGTGCCGTTTCGATGGCATGACCAGGTCGAACTCGGAGAGATGCCCGAAACGCAGATTCGTCGGCGGCTTGATCGGCGCATCCTTTCGACAGGCGAACACCATCTCTTCGTCCATCACATGGTGCGTGGCGAGCGAAACTCGCCGGCGCGGCACGTTGATCAACGCAAAGTCGAGTTGTCCGGAATTCACCCAGTCGGTCAAGGTTTCCGTGTATCCCTCGCAGGCCGAGAGCGTGATTTCCGGATAGAGATGAGCAACGGTTGCGGACGAACTCGCCATCGTGCTCTGTGCCACCGAGGTAATCAGTCCGACCGACACCCGGCCGGAAATACGGCCGTTGAGCCGCGCCATTTCCTGCTTGGCATATTCGACGTCGCGCACGATAGGAAACACGAGCCGCGAGAACGCTTCGCCGGCGACCGTCAGCGTCATTCCGTTGATGCTCCGCTCGAACAGCTTTTGGCCAAGCTCGGCCTCAAGTTTGGCGATCTGCATGCTGAGTGCCGGCTGTACGATGTTGAGCTGGCGGGCTGCGCGGGTCACGTTCCTCTCTTCCGCCAGGCAAAGGAAGTATTGCATCTGCCTGAGTTCCATTGGTGTTTCCTTCCTGTCCGCGCCGGTGTTGCCGGTTGCCGTTAGGCATCATTTTGGATGATCGAGTTAATCATCAATCATTATTTGTACTGATCTTAGCTTGCCTCTACTGTCCGTTCAAACAGCTTGAGGCGCCTGCAGCCCGAGATCGGGGCTTCGCGCCGCCCAGGCAAACAACATTCATTTCGATGGCCGCGACGCCTGGCGTCACTTGCGTCGCGGCACCAGGGAGCAGAAGCGAAGCATCATGCAGGATCGGACGCCCTCACGGCTGATTATCGGCATTTCCGGTGCCTCCGGCGTCGTCTACGGCGTGCGCTTGCTGCAATTGCTCCGCAACGCCGGTATCGAAACGCACCTGGTGATGTCGAAGGCCGCGGAACAGACCTTCGCCTATGAAACCGACCTGAAGATTGCCGAGGTGAGGGCGCTCGCCGATTTCAGTCACCCCATCGATGATATGGCAGCCTCGATCTCCAGCGGCTCGTTTCGCACGGCAGGCATGATCGTCGCGCCGTGTTCGATGCGATCAATGTCGGAGATTGCGTCGGGCGTCACCACGACGCTCCTGACCAGGGCCGCCGACGTCGTGCTCAAGGAGCGTCGCCGGCTGGCGCTCATGGTGCGCGAGACGCCGCTGCACACCGGCCACCTGCGCACCATGACCGCGCTTTCAGAGATGGGAGCGATCATCGCGCCGCCGGTGCCGGCGTTCTATGCCAAGCCCGACAGCCTGGACGACATGGTCGAGCATACGGTCGGGCGTGTGCTCGACCTGTTCGACATCGACATCGGCGTGGTGCGCCGCTGGGGCGAGGATGAGGCATTGAAGCGTCGTTCGCCACGAAAAATTGCTCCCTATGCTTGAAGAAGACCACGGAAAGGATCGCAACATGCGGACCGAGAACCTGGCCAGAACCGCTGCGGCGGAGGCGCCGAGCGATTTGCGCGCGTGGCTCGCTCACCTCGCCAAGCGCGGCAAGCTCGCCGTCGCCCGCGAGGGAGTAGGGCTAGTCGATGAGCTTGCTGCCGTGTCGAAGCGGCTTGAGCGCGACCGCGCCGTCTTGTTTCCAAAACCCGGCGGACACGACATCCCGGTGGTTGCCAATCTGTTCGCGGGCCGTGACTGGGTGGCCGATTCCATCGGTGTCAGCGAGGAGCAGTTGTTGACGCATTTTCTTGCGGCGGCGCGTGCGCCACTTCCGAGCCTGGAAGTGACAAGCGGGCCGGTGCAGGAGGTCGTCCATAACGAGGTCGACCTGATCCGGCAGTTGCCGATCCCGAAACACAACGAGCGCGATAGCGGCCCCTATATCACGGCGGGACTGTTGATCGCGCGCAATCCGCGCAACGGCATTCAGAACGTATCGATTCATCGCTGCCAGATCAGCGGTCCGAACCGCATCGGCATTCTGCTGTTGCCCCGGCATACACTTTCCTACTTCCGCACGGCCGAGGAAGCAGGCGAGGCGCTGGAGATCGCCATCGTCATCGGGGTTCATCCGGCCTTGATTCTGGCATCGCAGGCGATTGCTGCGCTGGACGAGGACGAGATGGGGATTGCCGGGGCGCTGCTCGGTCGTCCCGTCGACGTTGTGAAGTGCAAGACCAACTCCGTCCGGGTTCCCGCCCACGCCGAGATCGTGATCGAAGGTCGAATTCTCCCCGGGGTTCGTGAGCCGGAAGGGCCATTCGGCGAATTTCCTCAATACTACGGACCGCGCGCCGATCGCGAAGTGATCGAGGTCGATATGGTCACTCACCGCGCCGAGCCGATCTACCATACCATCGTCGGCGGTGGCTACGAGCATCTCGTTCTCGGCGGCGTGCCGCGCGAGGCGACGCTGCTGCAGCATCTGCGGCGCAGTTTTCCGAACGTGCTCGATGTACGCCTTACCCGCGGCGGCACCTGTCGTTATCACCTTGCCGTCAAGATCGACAAGATCACCGACGGCGAGCCGAAAAACATCATCATGTCTGCCTTCGGCGCCCACTATGACATCAAGCAGGTCGTCGTCGTCGATCGGGACGTCAACATCGGTGATCCCGAGGAGATCGAGTGGGCGGTGGCGACACGTTTCCAGGCCGACCGCGATCTTCTGGTGGTTTCCGGTGCGCTCGGCTCCAAGCTCGATCCAACCACGAGCAACGGGATCAGCGCCAAGATGGGGTTCGACGCGACGGTGCCGGTCGGCGCGCCCGAGTTCGATTTCAAGCGGATCCATGTCAAGGGCGAGGAGGAGGTCAACCTCGCCGAGGTCCTGCAAAAGGATCCCAATGCCGCGCTCTCCCGCGTTCTTGCACGGGCGCGATAGGCAAGAGGTTGACGCGAGCACATTGACAACGAAGCGTCCGCAGAACGGACGGTAGCAGATAAACATTGGGAGGTGGTGGATGTTCTCTAGGATAATTCGCGCGAGCTTGGTTGTGGTTGCGGCGGCGGCATCGGGTATGATGCCGGCGCGGGCAGAAAAAGCCGACGAGGTCAAGGTCGCGATCAACAACGTGGTCAGCGATGTTGTCTTTCATCTTGCCGCGGAACGTGGGTTTTTTGCCGAACAGAATCTCAACGTCACGCTGATCAGCTTCGATTCCGGACCGAAGATGATTGCGCCGCTGGGCGCAGGGCAGATCGACGTTGGCGCAGGAGCGTCTTCCGCAGGGCTCTACAATGCGGTGGCGCGCGGCATCAATGTGAAGGTTGTTGCCGACAAGGGCTCCACGCCGCGCTCTTACGACTACATGCCGCTGCTCGTCCGCAAGGCGCTGGTCGACAACGGCAGCGTCAAGACTGTTGCGGACCTGAAGGGAATGAAATTCGGCGAGGTTGGTCCGGGTGCAGCGACCAACGCAAAGCTCAGCCACATCCTGGGCAGCGCAGGGCTCGCTTACAAGGACGTAACGCACAACTATATCAACTATCCCCAGCAGATCGCAGCCTTCACCACCGGTGCAATCGATGCGGCGATCACGACGGAGCCGTCGGTCACGCAGGCCATCAATAGCGGCGTCGCCGTGAAATTCGTGGCCGATGGCTATCCGGATCAGCAGGTTGCCGTGCTGCTCTATGGCGGTGACTTCATCGCCAAGCGTCCGGCCGTCGCCGAGCGCTTCATGATTGCCTACCTCAAGGCGGCGCGCGTCTATAACGATGCCACCGCTGGCGGAAAATTCACGGGCAAGGGCGCGGACAAGGTGATCCAGACCATTATGAAGAGCACGGGTCTCAAGGATCCCGACCTGTTTCAGAAGATGGTGCCAAATGGCATCGATCCCGACGGCAAGGTCAATGTGAAGAGCATGGCCGATGATCTGAAGTTCTTTGCCGACAACGGCTATCTTGAGCGGCCTGCCAAAGTGGAAGACGTCGTGGATTCCTCATTCGCCGAGAAGGCGGTGCAGAAGCTTGGCTCCTACAAGCCGGTCGAGAACTAACGGCAAATCGCAGGGATACGTCATGGCTATTGCGAGCACGTTAAGTAGACAAGGCCGGCCGGAGCTGGTGTCGTCGACACCACAGCTTTCGCTGTCTGGTGTCAGCAAGTATTTCGGAACGTCAGGCTTCGTTGCCCTCGACGGTATCACTATGGATATTCCGCAGGGGCAGTTCTTCGTGATCGTTGGCCCGAGCGGCTGTGGCAAGACCACATTGCTGCGTATCCTGGCCGGGCTCGATACTCAGAGCTCAGGCACGGTCGCCGTCAACAGGACGGATGAGAAACGCCCGGTCAACTCCATGATCTTCCAGGGCGACTCGCTGTTCCCCTGGATGACGGTATTCGACAACGCCGCCTACGGTCTGCGCATGCGGCGCGTCCCTGAGGCGCAGGTGTCTGACACGGTCCACACGTGGCTCGAGCGGATCGGCCTGTGGCGGTTTCGCGACCGCTATCCCAACCAACTGTCGGGTGGCATGCGTCAGCGCGTGTCGATCGTGCGAGCTTTCGCCAATGACCCGGAAATCCTGTTCATGGACGAACCGTTCTCGGCGCTGGACGAGCAGAACAAGCTCCTGCTCCATGAGGAGCTGCTGCGGATCTGGGAAGCGACCAAGAAGACGGTCGTGTTCATCACCCACAGCGTGGACGAAGCGGTCACGCTTGGTGACCGCATCATGATCATGACTGCCAATCCCGGGCGCGCCAAGGCCGTGCTCGATGTACCGTTTCCGCGTCCGCGGAATGTGCTGGAACTCCGGCAAAAGCCTTCCTATGGCGATCTCGTCTTCCACATCTGGGAGCAATTGCGCGAGGAGGTCCAGCGCGCGCGTCAGAACGCGGAAGGAGAGAAGGCATGAGCGCCGAGGTCAAAGGCCGTGACAGGGTAGTCGGTGTCGTCACGCCCATCGTGCTGTTGGGTCTCTGGGAGCTCGCGGCCCAATTTGGGCTTCTCGATGCGCGCTTCTTTCCGCCGCCATCGGCCATCGTTCACCAGTTTGCCACGCTGGTCGCTTCCGGCGAGCTTGGCGCCAATGTCATCGCAAGTCTCAAACGCCTCGCGCTCGGCATGCTGCTCGGCGGCGTGCCCGCGTTGTTCCTTGGTCTTGCCATGGGCATATCGCGGCCGCTGCGTGCGGCGATCGATCCTTTGATCTCCGCCACCTATCCGATCCCGAAGAGCGCCATTCTCCCGCTGGTGCTCTTGATCTTCGGTCTCGGCGAAATGTCGAAGGTGGTCATGGTCGCGCTGGGCGCGTTCTACCCGATCATCATCAATACGGTGGTCGGCGTCGCCAACATCGACAAGATCTATCTCGACGTCGGACACAATTACCGGGCCGGTCGGTGGCAGGTGTTTCGAACCATCGCCTTGCCCGGAGCGTTGCCTTCGATCATGGCCGGTGTCAAATTGGCGGTCGGAATGGGGCTGATCCTGATCGCGATTTCCGAGATGGTCGCCGCCAATGACGGCATCGGCTACATGATCTGGAATGCCTGGCAGGTGCTGACCGTCGACACGATGTATGTCGGGCTGCTCGTGATCGCGGTGCTCGGATTCCTGTTCTCGATCGTGCTCGATGAGATCGAACATCGCCTCATTCCCTGGAAGCGTAGGGCATGATCGATGGCCAGCTCTCTGTCATCAAGCAATCGTCGGGTGAGCAACGATCGATGTTGACGACCTCAGGCCCGCGCAGCGGTGGCGAAATCCTCATCGATACGCTGAAGATCCACGGCGTCGACACGGTATTCTGCCTGCCGGGGGAAAGCTTTCTCGCCGCAATCGATGCGCTGGCCGGGGCCGGCAACCCGATCCGGACCATCGTGACGCGTCATGAGGCTGGCGCGGCCCACATGGCCGAGGCCTATGGAAAGCTGACCGGCCAGCCCGGCATCTGCTTCGTAACAAGAGGACCCGGCGCAAGCCACGCCGCGATCGGCGTTCATACGGCCGCGCAGGATTCGACGCCGATGATCCTGTTCATCGGGCAGGTTTCCCGCGGCATGCTGGGACGCGAAGCATGGCAGGAAGTCGATTTCCGTCAGATGTTCGGCGGCATGGCGAAGTGGGTCGTGGAGATAGACCGCGCCGAGCGCATCCCGGAATTGGTCAGCCGCGCCTTTCATGTCGCGGTCTCGGGACGCCCGGGGCCGGTCGTGGTCTCGCTGCCGGAGGATATGCTGGTCGAGGAGGTCGTGGCTGCGGATGCGAGGCCGTATCGGCGGGCTGCGGCCAATCCGAGCGCTGATCAGCTCTCGCGCTTCGTTGAGATGATAGCGGATGCCGAGCGGCCGGTTGTTATCGTCGGCGGTGGCGGTTGGAATGCGCGAGCTTGCGAGGACCTCAGGACCTTCATCGAGATCTTCGATCTGCCTGTTGTTGCTGGCTTCCGCCGGCAGGATATTTTGGATAACCGCCATCCAAACTACATCGGCCATGCCGGGCTTGGTCCGAGTGCGGCATTGGTCCGGCGCATTCGCAGCGCTGATCTCATCATCGCGATCGGCGGACGTCTCGGCGAGACGACGACGTCCGGATACACCTTGTTCGAAGTGCCCCGGCCATCGCAGCGCTTCGTTCACGTGCATACCGATCCGAACGAGCTGGGCCGTATCTATCAAGCTGATCTCCTGGTTAATGCTGGCATGCCGGAGTTTGCCGCGACCGTCGCGCGACTGCGGCCGCCCGGCGGATCGCAGGCAAACAGGGGCGGGCTGCGGAAGGCCTGGGTTGCGGCAGGCCGTGCCGAATTCATCTCCGACCAGACGCCGGGATCAATGCCGGGCCCGGTTGATCTGGGCGCAGTGATGCTGCACTTGCGCGAGGTGCTCCCGGCGGACGCGATCATCTCGAATGGTGCCGGCAACTATGCCATCTGGGTGCACAAATTTCATCGCTATGGCGGCTTCAGGACCCAGCTTGCGCCGACCTCTGGATCGATGGGTTATGGCCTGCCGGCGGCAATCGCCGCCAAGCTGGCTCATCCCGCGCGCACGGCTGTCTGCTTTGCGGGCGACGGCTGCTTTCTGATGAGCGCGAACGAGCTCGCCACGGCGGCGCAGTATGGGCTCGGCGTCATCGCGATTGTCGTCAACAATGGCATGTACGGCTCGATCCGCATGCACCAGGAGAAGGAATATCCCGGACGGGTGCATGCGACGGCGCTGGATAATCCGGATTTCGTCGCGCTCGCGCGGGCCTTTGGCGGTTATGGTGAGCTGGTCCTCAAGACCAATGACTTTGCCGCGGCGTTTGCGCGGGCCAGGGCCTTCGCCGATGAAAAACGTAAGCCCGCCATATTGGAGCTCAGGATCGATCCCGAAGCGATCACGCCCACCGCAACGCTCACGCAATTGCGCGAGCGTGCGCTGGCCGCACGAGATGCTGCTCTGTAACGACGATGGCTCGCCGTGGGTGCCTCTCGCATTGACAGATCATCCGGCCTATGCTGACGGGAAAGGAAGCAACAACTACGTCTGAAGGGAGGCCTGGATGTCGACAGCTCTGCGCATTGCTTATGGCGCCTTCGGAAGGGTCGCGCTACTGGATATGGATCGTTCGCTGGTGCGTCACGCGCATCCGCATTGCCATGTCCTGCTGAAGGTCGAAGGCGCCGATACACAGTTCCTGGTGGGAGATCGGGTTTATCCGCTGACGGACACCGGCGCTGTGCTCGTCGACGGCTGGAAGCCGCACGCCTACGTTCACGATCCCGCGCGGCCGCGGGCCCTTATTCTGGCGCTTTATATCGAACCTCAATGGTTGAAGGAGTTTCGGCCCGGCTGGGCCGCAAGCGGCGCGCCAGGTTTCTTCGATCAGCCTTCTGGTGAGGTTTCGCCGCGGATCCGCCAGCTTACGATGCAGCTTGCCACCGAGATGATGGCGCACCCGGGTTGCGTGCGCGACCATGAGCAGACCCTCTCGGACCTGATGATCGCGGTGATCGAGCGCTTTACGCCGTGGCGCAGCTTTCCCAATTCAATCCGCGGCATGAATGCGATGACCTGCGACTGGCGGATCCGGCGAGCTACGGAGGTCATTCGCGCGCAGGAGGGAGCCCGCGCCAATGTCGATCAGTACGCGAAGGGAGCAGGGCTGTCACGCGCACAATTCTTCCGCCTGTTTGAATCGTCGCTCGGGGTTTCGCCGAAGATCTATCTGAACGTGGTGCGCATGGAGCGGGCGCTCGAGGCCGTGATCCACCAGGACACGTCGGTCACCGATCTCAGTGAGCGCTTCGGCTTTCCGGAGCCTGCGCATTTTACCCGCTTCTTTCGCGATCATGCCGGCGTCAGTCCGCGCGAATTTCGCAACGTCTCGCGCCTTGCAAGTTGATATTGCGGTGCACACTTTCAAATGAGACGATTTGGTAGGTCGTGAGATCGGGCGGTATGGCCCGCATGGCTGACATTCTGACAACTGCTCCACGCCGCGTCGGAGAGCGCAGTGGAGAGGAGCGTCGGAATGGCGGAGGCCGCGGTTCAATCCGCATCATCTGTCGATCAGAACACGGCTGAAGACCGGCCTTGGGTCGGCCGTTCGATCGAACGCGTCGAGGATGCCGCACTGCTCACCGGCCGCGGGCGCTTCATCGACGATCTCGGCACGCCGCCGGGCACGCTGCATGCTGCCATCCTGCGCTCCCCACATGCCCATGCCGATATTGTCTCTGTTGACGCCGAGGCGGCGCGGCATGCGCCGGGCGTCGCCGCTGTCCTCACCGGCGAGCAGGTCAAGGCGCTGACGTCGAGCCTCGTCGTTGGCGTGAAGGCGCCGGTGGAATGCTGGCCGATCGCGATCGAGCGGGTTCGCTATGTCGGCGAGCCCGTCGCCGTGGTCATCGCGAGCGATCGCGCCCGAGCGGAAGATGCGATCGAACTGATCAATGTCGAGTACCAGCCGCGCGCTGCGGTGGTCGATCCGTTGGCGGCGCTCGCAGCCGATGCGCCTGTCCTGCACGATGGCTTTCCCGGCAATCTTGCCAGCGATCGCAGTTTTTCCTACGGCAATCCCGAGCAGGCGTTTGCCGAAGCAACGCATCGCTTTTCAATCGACATCCGCTATCCGCGCAACTCCTGCACGCCGATCGAAACCTATGGTGTCATTGCCACCTATGATGCGGCTGAGAATGCCTTTGACATCCTCGCCAATTTCCAGGGCCCTTTCAGCATTCACACCGTGATTTCGCGTGCGCTGAAGGTACCGGGCAATCGGCTGCGGCTGCGCACCCCGCCGGATTCCGGCGGCAGCTTCGGTGTCAAGCAGGGCATCTTTCCCTACATCGTCTTGATCAGCGCGGCCTCTCGCGCCGTCGGGCGCCCCGTGAAGTGGATCGAGGATCGGCTGGAGCATCTGACGGCCTCGGTCTCGGCGACCAACCGCGCCACGACGCTTTCAGTTGCGGTCACCGCTGATGGCAAGATCCTCGCGCTCGATTGGGACCAGGTCGAGGATTGCGGCGCCCATCTGCGCGCGCCCGAGCCCGCAACGCTCTACCGCATGCACGGCAATCTCACCGGCGCCTACGATATCCGCCATGTGAGAGTGCGCAACCGCGTCGTCGTCACCAACAAGACGCCGACCGGCCTCAACCGAGGCTTTGGCGGACCGCAAGTCTACTTCGCGCTCGAGCGCCTGGTGCAGCGGATCGCGATCGGGCTGCGCCTTGATCCGCTCGATGTCATCAAGCGCAATCTCGTTCCGGCCGACGCCTTCCCTTATCGCACAGCGACCGGCGCGCTGCTGGACTCCGGCAACTATCAGGAGGCGATCGCCAGGGCTGTCGAGCACGGACAACTCGCAGAACTGAGGACGCGACGCGATGAGGCGCGAGCGCAAGGCCGCCTTTATGGCATCGGCTTTACGGCGGTCGTTGAGCCCAGCGTCTCCAACATGGGTTACATCACGACCGTGCTTACGGCGGCGGAACGTCGCAAGGCCGGGCCGAAGAATGGCGCGCAGGCAACCGCAACGGTCGCGCTTGATCCCGTCGGGGGCGTCACGGTCCATGTCGCCTCCGTGCCGCAGGGGCAGGGCCATCGCACGGTGCTGTCGCAGGTGGTGGCCGACGTGTTCGGCCTCAAGCCGCAGGACGTTCGCGTCAACACCGAAATCGATACCGCTAAGGATGCCTGGTCGATCGCCTCCGGAAACTATGCGAGCCGGTTTGCCGCCGCTGTGGCCGGCACCGCCAAGCTGGCGGCTGAGCGGATCGCGGCCCGTCTTGCGCGCGTCGCCGCGAGCCAACTGAATGTTGAGTCGGCAGATATCGTGTTCGCGGGCGGCTTCGTCGCGTCGAAGCACAATCTGGAGAACCGCGTTGCTTTTTCCAGAGTCGCGGCGCTCTGCCATTGGTCGCCGGGCTCATTGCCTGATGATGCCGGCCAGACCATCCGCGAAACCGTGTTCTGGACGCCGCCGGAGCTGACCCCGCCGGACGATCAGGATCGCATCAATTCCTCGCTCTGCCACGGCTTCATCTTCGATTTCTGCGGCGTCGAGATCGACCGCACGACGTTTGAGACCCGTATCGATCGCTACGTGACCATGCACGATTGCGGCACCATCCTGCATCCGGGCATGGTGGACGGGCAGATCCGCGGCGGCTTCACGCAAGCGTTGGGGGCGGCGCTCTATGAAGAATATGCCTATGCCGCTGACGGCAGCTTTCTGACCGGAACGTTGGCCGACTATCTGCTGCCGACGACGACCGAAGTCCCTGAGCCACAGATCATCCATATGGAGACGCCGTCGCCTTTCACCCCGCTCGGGGCCAAGGGCGTCGGTGAAGGCAATTGCATGTCAACGCCGGTCTGCATGGCCAATGCCGTCGCCGATGCGCTGGGCCTTGCCGACGTCACGCTGCCGCTGGTGCCAGCGAAGCTCGCCGATCTGGTGCGTGGTCCGGAGCCCGAACCGCCGACGGGACAATCGAGGGCGGCGCTCACACGCGAAGGAGACCGCCGGCTGCGCGGCGAGGGCAGTGCGTCCGTCAACGGGGCGCCGGAGCAGGTGTGGACGATGCTGCTCGATCCCCAGACATTGCAGGCTGTCATCCCCGGATGCGAGCAGGTCCACAAGGTCTCCGACACGCATTTCCGCGCCGACGTGACGCTCGGTATCGGGCCGGTCAGCGGACGCTATCGCGCCGATGTACAATTGTTTGATCTCGATCCGCCGCATGCGGTGACGTTGCGCGGGAAAGCCGAGGGGGCGCTCGGCTTCGGTCACGCCGAGGGACGGATCACGCTCGAGCCCGACGACAGAGGCGGTACACGGCTGCGCTACAGCTATGACGCAGCGATCGGCGGTAAGGTGGCCAGCATCGGCGGCCGCTTGCTCGACGGCGCGACGCGCGTGATCATCGGACAATTTTTTGCGGCACTAGCGCGCCACGCCGGCGGTGGAGCGCCTGCAAGCGGCTTCTCGATGTTTGCCCTGCTCAGCAAGCTCGCAAGCCTGTTTGGAGGGCGACGATGAAACCAGCCGCCTTCGACTATGTCCGCGCCGAATCCGTCAACGAAGTCCTTGAGGGACTTTCCAAAGAGGGCGGCAATGCCCGCGTATTGGCCGGTGGCCAATCGCTGATGGCAATGCTCAATATGCGCCTCGCCAAGCCAAGACTCCTGATCGACATCATGCGGCTGAAGGAGCTCAACCGCATCGAAGAGCAGGCGGGAGTGGTGACGATCGGCGCCGGCGTGCGCCAGGCCGCCTTGCTCGCATGGCCGGAGCTGGCGCGGACTTTGCCCCTGCTTGCGCTGGCGTTGCCCTGGGTCGGTCACGTCCAGACGCGCAGTCGCGGCACTATTTGCGGTTCGCTTGCACACGCCGACCCGAGCGCCGAGATGCCGCTCGCGCTGATCGCCCTCGGCGGCGAGGTGCATCTGCGCAATGCGCGGCGGCACCGACGGGTTGCAGCAAGCGAGTTCTTTCTTGGCATGATGGCGACCGCCCGCGCCGAGGACGAGTTGATCGAAGCCGTATCGTTTCCAAGTCCGGGCGGCGGATGCGCATTTCGCGAAGTCGCCCGCCGTCATGGTGATTTCGCCATAGTGGCCTGTGCGGCGGTTGCAACTCCGAAGGGGGTCCGCTTAGCGGTCGGCGGCGTCGCCGATGTCCCGATGGCGCGGGACTGGCCGCGCCTGGACGGAAGCGCGCTCGATGACGCGCTGAACGGCTTTGCCTACGAGCTCAACGCGCGGGACGACGTGCACGCGACCGCGCGCTATCGGCGCGATCTGGTGCGGATCATCGGTCGCGATCTGGTGCGCGAGGTGCTGCAATGACCCGTCTCAGCGCCGATGGCCGTCATCCGGTTCGCTTCAAGCTGAACGGCAGGCCGGTTGAAGCCGAAGCCGAGCCACGCATGCTGCTGTCCGACTTCCTGCGCCAGCAGATTGGTGCAACCGGAACCCATGTGGGCTGCGAGCACGGGGTTTGCGGTGCCTGCACGGTCATTGTCGACGGCATGCTCACGCGTTCCTGCCTGACGCTGGCGGTGCAGGCCGATGGTTGCGAGGTCCAGACCGTCGAGGGGCTTGCTCCGTCGCCCGATCGGCTCGGCATCCTGCAACAAGCGTTCCGCCGCAACCACGCCTTGCAATGCGGCTTCTGCACCGCCGGCATCCTGATGTCGCTGGACCATTACCTGTGCCGGCATCCGGCGCCAAGCGAAGCCGATATCCGCGATCTCCTGAGCGGCCATCTCTGTCGCTGCACCGGCTACACCCCGATCGTCAATGCGGCACTGGAAGCGGCCGCCGAACTTGGCACCTCCATCGAAGAGACATCAGATGCTTGATCTCGGCAGCAGTTTCATTGCAAGCGTTGCACGTGATCCCGATGCGCTTGCGCTGGTTGATGGTTCGCTCCGCCTTACCTATCGCCAGTGGTACGGCAGGATCTCGGCGCTCGTCGGGTCGTTCGACCGCATCGGGCTGAAGCCCGGCGATCATGTGGTTACCTTACTGCAGAATCGCTGGGAGGCTGCGACCCTGCATTGGGCCTGCCAGTTTGCCGGGCTGGTCATCACGCCGATCAACTGGCGCGCCAAGGCCGACGAGCTCGATTTCTGCATCGAGAATGCGGAAGCTTGCGCCGTCTTCTATCAGGATGTCTCCGCCAACGCCGTGAAAAACTGCGCACGCGCCGCCGGTCTGCAACGTATTGCGGTCGGCATAAATGCCGACGGAGATCTGACCTTTGCCGACATGGTAGAAGGCGGCGCTGCCGGTGCCGAGCCTCGGGTCGGTGCCGATGCATGGTCGATCATGCTGTACACTTCGGGCACGACATCGAGACCAAAGGGCGTGCCACGCCGCCATCGCGCCGAGCGCGCGGCGGCAGTCGCGCATGTCGCGCAAAATCTCTATGGTCGCAACGAGCGCACGCTCGGCGTGATGCCGCTCTATCACACCATGGGTGTGCGCTCCTTGCTCGCGATGTCGCTGATCGGCGGCACCTTCATTTGCCTGCCGCGCTACGACAGCCGCCAGGCGCTGGCCCTGATCGAGAGCGAGCAGATCACCAATCTCTATCTGGTGCCGACCCTTTATCACGACCTCGTTCACCACGAGGCGTTCCCGGCGATAGACATATCGACCGTGCGAAAGCTCGGCTTTGCCGGCGCCTCGATGACGGACGGTTTGCTCAAGAAGTTGAGCGAGCTGTTCAAGCCGGACCTGTTCGTCAATCATTACGGCAGCTCCGAGATCTACACGTTCACCATCGATCAGAACGCACCGGCCAAGCCCGGCTCGGCCGGCAAGGCCGGCATCAACCAGCATATCAAGGTGGTGCGGATCAATGCCCGTTCGGCAGTCGAACTTGCCGCACCGGGCGAAGAGGGTGAGATCATCGCCTTGCTCGCCGGCGACGAGGCATTCGAGGGCTATTGGCGGCGACCGGAGGCCGACGCCAAGGCGCTGCGCGAGGGCTGGTACTTTACCGGCGACACCGGGTTCGTCGATTCCGATGGCGACCTGTTCGTCACGGGCCGTGTCGACGACATGATCATCACCGGCGGCGAGAACGTGTCGCCGGTGGAAATCGAAAGCTGCCTCTCGCTGCATCCGGCGGTCTCCGAGGTGGCGGTGGTCGGTCTCGCCGACGAGAAGTGGGGCAAGATCGTCGCCGCTTTCGTCAGGCGCAACCGACCGGTGTCCGAGGCGGAGCTGGAGCAGTTCTGCCGCGCCTCTGGGCTTGCCAATTTCAAGCGTCCGCGGCGCTACGTGTTTGTTGACGCCATTCCAAAATCGCCGGTCGGCAAGCTGCTGCGGCGTCTGCTCGTCGCCGGAGAATACGAAGCCGAGCGCCTGCCGCCCTCGGATGCGGCCTGATCACACGACACCAACGAAAGGAAACAACCACATGCCGTCACCGTACAACTTTACCGACTCCCGTCTCGCCAAGCTTGATGGGTTCAAGGTCGAGATCGACGAGGCGCATGAGCGCGCTGATATCATTCTCGGTCGGCCGCCCTATAACGTTGTCTCGATGCCGCAGCGCGACCAGCTACGGCTGACCTTCGAGATGCTCGACGAAGATCCGCGTGTTCGCATCATCGTGCTGCGAGGTGAGGGCGACCATTTCTCTAGTGGAGGCAATATCGGCGGCTTCATGGAAGCGACCCCGGAGCACGTATCAAAGCTGGCGTGGAATATCGCGGCGCCCGCGCGTTGCGCCAAGCCGGTGATCGTGGCCAATCGCGGCTACTGCTTCGGCGTCGGATTCGAGCTGTCGCTCGCCTGCGACTTCCGCATCGCTTCCGAAACCACGCAATACGCTCTGCCTGAGCAGAAGCTTGGGCAAATCCCGGGGTCGGGCGGGTCGGCACGCCTGCAGAAAATGATCGGCATTACGCGCACGAAGGACATCGTGATGCGGTCAAAGCGCATTTCGGCGAAACAGGCACTCGAGTGGGGGATTGCAACCGAATGCGTGCCGGACGCCGAGCTCGAGAAGGCAACCGACAGGCTGGTTGATGAACTCCGCTCCTTCTCGCCGCTGGCACAGCGCACGGCGAAGAAGCTTCTGAACGATACGGAAGACTCCACGCTCACGATCGCAATCGAGCTCGAGGGCCATTGCTATAGCCGGCTGCGCCAATCGGAGGACTTCAAGGAGGGCGTCGAAGCCTTCAACGCCAAGCGTCCGCCGAAGTTCGTCGGTCGCTGACGACGAAAAAACGCAGCTAACAACGCCGCGGACGGCCGTTGGCCGCCGCGGCAGTTTTGAACGGGGAGGGTAATATGGCTGAGATGGACGCGTCGGTCGCGAATGTGCGGACGTCGGCAGACAATCGACAGATGATAAACGCGATCATTGCCTCGGTGCTCGGCTGGGCGCTCGATCTTTTCGATTTGTTCATTCTGCTCTATGTCGCGCCGGTCATGGGCGCATTGTTCTTTCCATCGAGCAATACGGCGCTGTCGCTCGCTGCGGTGTATGGATCGTTCGCCGTCACGCTCTTGATGCGGCCGCTTGGCTCGGCCGTATTCGGCCACTATGCCGACGTGCACGGACGCAAGCGCGCCATGCTGGTCGCAATTTTCGGCGTCGGTATCAGCACGGCCGCGTTCGGCCTGCTGCCGACGATCGCCCAGGTCGGCGTGGTCGCGCCAATCGTCTTCCTGATCCTGCGTCTGGTGCAAGGCGTGTTCGTCGGCGGGGTGGTGGCCTCGACCCACACGATCGGCACGGAATCTGTGCCGGCTAATTGGCGCGGGGCGATGTCCGGTTTGGTGGGGGGCGGTGGCGCCGGGATCGGCGCGCTGCTGGCGTCATTCGTGTTCCTGATCACGTCCTCAATCTTTCCCGGTGAAGCCTTCGCGCAATGGGGCTGGCGCGTCATGTTCTTCTCCGGCCTCCTGAGCTCTTTGCTCGGCTGGTTCATCTTCAAGAACCTTGAGGAATCGCCCTACTTCAAAGAGATGAAGAGGCAACAGAAGACCCGTAAGGCAGAGGCGTCCAAGGCTCCGGTTAAGGAAATTTTTTCAGGGGAGTACCGCAGGATCTTGCTGCTCAATCTCCTGATCACGTTCGGCGGCGGAGCGGGCTACTATCTGACTTCCGGATATCTTCCGAGCTTCCTGAAGATCATCAACGCGGTCCCGAACCAGACCTCGTCGCTGATTCTGATGGGCGCCAGCGTCTCGTCGTTCTTCTCGGCGGTTCTGATCGGATCGCTGAGCGACAAGATAGGGCGGAAGAAAACCTTTCTCCTGGTCGGAGCAGGTGCCATCGTGCTGCTTCCGCTGTGCTATCTCGGCCTTGCCGGGACGAAGGACATCACGGAGATCACGCTCTTTGCGGTGGCGATCGCCTTCATCGGCAATGCCGGCTATGCACCGGTGCTGATCTTCCTGAACGAGCGCTTTCCGACGGCGGTGCGTGCAAGCGGTACAGGGCTGTCCTGGAACATTGGCTTTGCGCTCGGCGGTATGATGCCGACCTTCGTTTCGCTGGTGAGTGCCGGCACCGCGCAGATTCCGACATCGCTCGCCATCTTCTCGGTTGCGGTGTTCGCGATCTACCTGATCGGAGCAATCGTGATCCCAGAGACCAAGGGCGACTTCAAGTGAGGACTAGTGGCGGCGCGGTCGGGCCGCGCCGCCACGATCGAAAGTTAGGTTCGGATATCATGTCTTTTCATGCTCTCAATCTGATCGACGGCGTCTGGCAACCGGCATCCTCCGGTGAAACGATGCCGAGCATCGATCCCTCCAATCAGGCCGTGATCGGCCGCGTCGAGGCCGGCGGAAAGCAAGATGCGGAAGCGGCGGTATCGGCCGCACGCCGCGCTTTCGGGCGCGCGGATTGGTCGCAGAATCCGCGGCTTCGCCAGCTGGTCATGCTGAGATGGGCGGACCGGATGGAGCGGCGCGGTGCCGAACTGGCGCGCCTTCTCACGCTGGAGAACGGGAAGCCACTCGCGCAATCCCGCGGCGAGATCGAGGGCAGCGTCTCTGAGATTCGTTACTACGCGGGATTGACACGTCACATCCCGGGCCACGTTCTCGAGGTCGAGCCGGGGACGTTCTCGACGATGCTGAGAGAGCCCGCAGGCGTCGCCGGCCTGATCATTCCGTGGAACGCGCCCGCGGTGTTGCTTATCCGCGCGTTGACGCCGGCCCTTGCCGCCGGGTGCACGGCGGTGATCAAGCCAGCGCCGCAGACAGCTCTCGTTACTGCCGAGATCATCAAGTGCCTTAGCGAAGTCGAGCAGCTTCCTGCCGGCGTCGTTAATCTCGTCAACGAGCAGGGTCACGACGTGGCGGAATATCTCGTCACTTCGCCCGAGGTCGACGTGCTCAGCTTTACCGGCTCGAATGCGACTGGGCAGCGCATCATGGCTGCGGCTGCGCCCACCATGAAAAAGCTGTCGCTCGAACTGGGCGGGAAGTCGGCCTGCCTCGTCTTCGAAGATGCAGACGTCGAAGCAGTCGCCCCAAAGCTCGCTGCCGCTGCAACCATTATTGCCGGACAGCAATGCACGGCGGCGCGACGTATTCTCGTTCACGCGTCGCGATATGACGCGATGAAAGCGGCGTTGGGATCCGCGCTCGCGAGGCTGAAGCTGGGCTCCGGCCTGGCGGCGGAAACGAACATGGGTCCCTTGATCGATGCCGGTGCACTTGCCGCGGTTTCGCGTAGCATAGCCGATGCGACGGCTGCAGCCGACGAGGTTGTGCTGCGCGGCGCACGGCCGAACGGCGATTTGGCCAAAGGATTCTTTCTGGCTCCGACGCTGGTCGCTCACCGCGACACGTCGGCGTTCTTCGTGCAGGAAGAAATATTCGGTCCCTTCGTCGTTATCGAGAAATTTGATGACGAGCAGGAGGCGGTTGTCCGCGCCAATCACAGCGAGTACGGCCTCTCTGCCAGCGTCTGGACCCACGATGGCGCGCGCGCGATGCGCGTCGCACGCGCTTTGCGCAATGGCACGGTGTGGATTAACGACCATAACAGGCTGTTCGCCGAAGCGGAAACCGGTGGATACCGCCGCAGCGGACTGGGCCGGCTGCACGGTTACGATGCGCTGATCGACTTCCTTGAGATCAAGCACATCTATCAGAACTGCGGCACTGTCTAGCGATCGACGAACTGCATTTTGACGGTGTGATCATCGGCGGCGGCTCGGCAGGCTGGTTCTTGCTAATCGGCTGCGGGCACTAGGCCGCAGATCTGGCTGTGTCCGCTAGCCCCTTTGAGGCCTGCACATCGGCCACTCTTTCGATTCCTGGAAGCTGCTACTCGTCTGGACAGCCAGTCATATTGGTAACTTGTCGACACCTGACTTCAATGGTTACTCTGTTGGTTGCAGTCCAGGGTGACTCTCATGGCTGATCAACGTCCCGCTCGGATCTTCGTTGCGGATTCCGTGGGTTTGGATTTTCTGAACACGCTCGCAACTCCTTTGGATATTGAGGTTGAGTGGATCGGATCGGGCGAAGACCTGATTTTATGGCTTCTACAAGCCGATTTGGTGCCGCCCGAGGTCGTCGCTGATCTGCGCAAAAGGGCGGTAGCGGGGGAGTTTGATGCGGTTGCGACTCAAGCGCGCAAACTGCGCGAGTGGTTTCGCAGATTCGTCAAGGCGTATAAGGGCAAGCCGCTCAAGCCGAGAGTCCTCCAGGAACTGGAGCCGCTAAACCGCGTACTCATCAGGGACGAGCAATTTGGCCGGATCGTTGCTCGTGAGACCGTTCGGAAGAGGCCGACGAAGGGGGATGGGGATCAAGCGCCAGTTTCGGGGTTGGCATGGAGCCGTCAGCGCCGCTGGCGATCGCCTGATGCCTTGCTGCTTCCAATCGCGCAAGCGATGGCGCAGCTTGTGTGCGAGGAGGATTTCCAATACGTCAAGGCCTGCGAAGGACACCGTTGTACCTTGATGTTCGTGGATAGAACGCGGGGGCGTGCGCGCCGTTGGCCGCCCAAGCCGGGTAGGCGGCCTTCGCTGCGGCTACGGCGGCGTCGAGCTACTGCTTGGAGGCCCGGCGGGCACTGTGCCAGCACTTCCTCCGTCGCGATCCAGCGCCCGTCCGGCGATCAGGGCGTGACGTACATTGCCTTCCCTTGCGCCAGATACTGGAAGAGCTTGTAGCTCATCCAGATATAGCCGCCGCTGCCGTTCCACTGGTGCCCCCAATCCGGGCCGAAGCTGTTCTGGATCAGGATGGCTTGCTGGTCGTCGTCGTAGCCGATGATGAGCATGCAGTGGCCGACGAGCTTGCCGTCCGGACTCTTGTCCTTGTTGAAAGGGCCGGTCATCGGACTCGGCGAGGTGCTGTTGTAGCTCCCGAAGCCCTCGTTCAGCGCGGTGCCGTAGCAGAGCGCGCCGCCATTGGCGATCACCGCCTTGATCGAATCGAGATCGGACGTGTCCACCATCGCCCAGCCGGGAATCTGGAAACTCGCGTCGACGGTCGCGTTCGCATCATAGCTCGACCAGAGCTCGGGGCAGTTCGGATAATACGGCGCCGTTGCCCAGTTTGGCGTTCCTGCCTGGGTCAGAAGGTCGAGATAGGAGTTGAGCCGCGAGCCGTTGCAGGTGCTGACGCCGTAGCTCTTCATGACTTGGATATAAATGTGGGCCGGGCTCGCCTGCAGCGATGCGGTCGACGGCGATTGCTTCGACACGGCAGCGGCGGTGAAGGTGGCAAGACCATAGGTCGAGGCCCACGCGGCGCAACTGCCCGGACTGCCCTGGTGCTGCGCCGTGCCCTGCGCCTGCGGTGGCGGCAGATAGTCGGGATTGACGGTCGCAGATGTGGGGAGCGCTCCGGCGAACACTGGCCGGATCGAGCGCCCGGTCTCGGCGGTTGTCGGATCGTACCCTGGATTGAAGATGACGTTGAGAGCAGCTTCCTGCGTCGACATGAGAGCCTCCGTTGTGTGATGTGGAATGATCGGGACGAGACCGGGCGGTCATGCCGCCCGGCGGGGTCTTGCAGCCGGCGAACCGGTCATGGTGATACGGCTTCCGCTGTCTTGCGCCGGGACCGGCTTTGGCTCGTCGCCGCGCTCGCTCGCGCCAGTAGAGCCTCGTCGCCGCAGCGCGGCACGAGCCGCAGCGTGGCGCGCTGCACCTGATTGGGATCGGCTGCAGCTTCGCGGGCCTGCAGCAGATGCTTCGGCAACGCGCTGTCTTGAAGAAGCGATAGGTCTCGATGATCCGTCATGTGTCAGGCTCCGTTTCGATGAGAAACCGTGTCGGGATCGCGATGGTGCGATCTCCGGCCTCACGGGCATTGCGGGACTGTGTGCGGAGTCGGAAATGTCGACGGCATCGCCGGGATGCTGCGCAGCTCGCCGAGCAGGATGCGCCCGCTGGTCGTGATCGTGTCGCCCGCGCCGCCGCTGGTGTTGCCGAACACGAGTACGCCGACCTTGTGCGTGGCATCGAAGGCCATGTAGGTCTCGTAGCCGTCAAAGCCGCCGTTCTTGTCGAAGTAGTCGTTGGACAGTTGCCAGCCGAGCCCCATAGACAGCACGTTGGACGGCGGGTGGACCTTCTGGGTCTGTCTCATCGCCAGGCCAAGATGTCCCTCCGGCGGACTGATTTCGGCCTCCAGGAACGTCAGCATGTCGGCGAGCGTCGACGACAGCGCGCCGGCGCCGAGCCCCGCTGAAGTCAGCACCCAGTCCGGCGGCTCGACCGTCTTGTAGGACGGCGGCAGGCTCGTGGGCGGGACGTAATTGTAGCCTTGCGCGACCTTCGCCTTCACGGCGCTGTAATTGACTTGCGTCGACGTCATCCCGAGCGGCACCGTCACGCGGTCGACCACAAGCGCCGGCCAGTTCTGGTACGTCGCGTCCCAGTTGAACGCGCTATTGCCGCCAGCATAGGCATGCGACAGCAGCACGCCGAGAAGCGCGAAGCCCGGATTGCTGTAGACCCAGTGTCTGCCGGGCGCATAAGGCGGCGTGAAGTCGTTCAGGAATGCGCCCAGCGACGAGAGCGGATAGTCGCCGAACGCCGGCCGCTGCCCGCATACCGGGGTCGGGAATCCGGCGCTGTGGGTGGCGAGGTGCCAGAGCAGGATGTCGCCGTGGGGCTGTTTCAGGATGATGTCGGACGGCAGCAGATCGGTGACGCGGGTGTCCTGCTTCGTGGAGGTCTGCGATGCCGCGAGCGCCAGAAGCGTTGCCGTGAACACCTTGGTGTTCGAGCCGATGAAGACCACGGTGTCCTCAATCGAACCGGTGCCGCCCTCATGCAGGTCGACTTGTCCGAACCGGAAATAATAGCGCTGGCCGGCGACCGTCGCGCCGACCAGGATTCCGACGGACTTCTTCGGCTCGGGGATCCCGAGAGGTGCGACAAGAGGTGAAAAGAGGTGATCGACTATTGTGCTGATTCCGTTCGCGTTCTGCATCGCAGTCTCCAGTCGCGTGCCAGCCTCAGACGCCGAGGCGACGTATCTGTTGCAATTTAGGAAAACGCCGTCGCCGCGAGGGCTTCCGACGCCGTGACGCCAGTTGCGAGAAACCGGAAGGCCATCGGCACAATCCTTCTGTTCGGCGACTTGCGTCGCCGGTAGCCGGAAAACTTTGTAAGGTCTTTGCGCTTGAGTGCTTCGGTTGGCGCTATTCAGCGAACAACCTTAGATCATATCGGATTCAAGACCACTACCCTTTCGGGTAGTCGTGCGGACAATCGGGCTGCACAACTTATGGATGGTAACGTAGGGAGATGGGATTCAAAGAAAATATGTACCGAATGCTTTCGTCGCGGCGCGCCATAGGGTCTGTTGCCTCGCTAGCTGCAGCGGTCGACGGAACCAGCTCCCGACAAAGACAAACGCGATCGGAGTGATGCAGGTTCAATGGCTCGCTTGTCGGAATGGATTGCCGCTCGGCGCTCAAGCTGTCCGACATCGAACCGCGCATTGGGACTCGCGGACGCCAAGTGTGGTCAACTCTCGCAGCCTTACCTGACCTGCGATTGAAACTGGCGGTGCTTGAACGCCGTCAGCGCGACGACGATCACACAGCACAGCGCGTTGAACCCGTTGGTCAAGCCCAGCGTGATGTCCCCGAGATTGGAGAACGAGTAGACGGCCGTTGATCCGTTCGCGGCAGTCCAGAGAAACCAGGTCGAATAGGAAATGGCTGAGGCACCATTGGTATCGTGCGCGATCCTGTAGATCTGCGGCAGATAGGAAATGACCCGCAGAGCGTTGAAGACCGTGAACAGGTAGTACGCTAGATCCGAAAACATCATCCGTGCACCCGGCTTTCGTCCGATCTCAGATAGAGCTCTTCATGAGGCGCTCCGTCAGCTTTGCGGTGCGCCGCTCGTCGATCCCTGTGCCCTCAAATGTTGGCTAGCTCTGCTACCGCATCATGACGCGCGCGGACTGAGCGACTACATACGTAACCGAAGTGTGGTTTGGCGTGCCGTTGTTTGAGCCGTCAAACGGTGCGCCATGTATCCCGTGCCGGCAGCGTCACGCTGGCGGCTTCAAGGCAGCGGGCGGAATGCGCTTGACATAACAAAACGATGCCGTATCATTTTTTGGAATTTCGATGTGATGAGCGCAATCTCGCGTCCAATCGGCTCGGCGCTCTTTCGCTGAGTTCACGCGGTCTTTACCTGATATTCAGTGGATAGTTGACGCCGAATTCAACGAACGCATGTCAATCGCGATATGGGACTGGTTCGTACAGCCACGTCAGTAAGCTTGGTCATGAGAACCGCCGAAAAGACTACATGCCTTCTCCACACGAATAGTCCGCCGCGCATGAGACCCAGAATTCCATTACCGTTTTCGGCACTGCTCCTACTCTTGCTTTCTTTCCAAGAGGCTACGGCGCACGCCATCGTGATCAAGTCGTCGCCCGCGGCCGACGCGGTCATGCCTGCCGGCAATGTGCCGATCCATCTGCAGTTCAATAGTCGGATCGATCACGATCGTTCAAAAGTGACGCTGATCGGCGCTGGTGGGACAGAGCAGCGGCTCACACCGGCGGCCGACTCGCCGCCCGATGCCCTGGATGCCGAGGCAAAAGGTCTCAGCCCTGGTGCTTGGCGTCTGCGCTGGCAGGTGCTGAGCGTCGACGGGCACATCACGCGCGGCGATATTCCGTTCACCGTGCGATAGCCGTGTCGCTCTTTCTCGACATTTTCGGCTTCCTGTCCGTCGTTCTGCGGGGGCTGATTCTCACTAGCCAGACTTTCACGCTCGGCACGCTTGCGTTCCTGCTTGTGCTGCTGCAACCGCTCGAGCCCTGGCTTTCCGTCGAGAGCGCCAAGACTGGCAGCCGTTGCCGGACATTTCTTCTTATCAGCTCGTTCCTCTTGGGCATCTTCACGCTTTGCTCGCTCGTACTTAACGCGCTCGCGCTTGTCGGCACGCTCGAGCTTTCGTGGGCGGAGGCCGCCGGGGCCGGTTTCGTACGAGCGGACCTCGTGATCGCCGCTTGCGCCTTCCTCATTGCTCTTCTCGCAAGAGCGTCGTGGAAAACATCACGGCTTCTCTTTCTTGTCGGCCTCGCCGCCGTGATCTTGATCGCGCAGCTTTCGGTCACTCACGCAGCCAGTCGTCTCGACCTGCGATGGCCCTACCTCGTCTCAGGGGGGCTGCACATGCTCGGTGCCGCGGTCTGGATCGGAGGCCTGCCGTGCTTCCTGATTGCGCTCAACCTCTGTCAAGATCCGGTTGACTGGAAGCTGATCGGGCGGCGCTATTCTCTGATGTCTATGGCTTCGGTGGGCGTCATCCTCGTTGGCGGCATCGTGATGTCGATCGGCTATATCGGCTCCTTCGAAGCGATCTACGGCACTGCCTACGGCGTCATGACAAGCGCGAAGGTCTGCCTGCTGCTGATGCTGCTCGCCCTCGGCGCCTTCAACTTCTTCACCGTCGACCGGTTGCGCCGCGACGCTTCAACGCCGATCATCCGGCTGAAGCGGTTCGCCGAAGTGGAGATCGGGATCGGTGCGGCTGTGATCTTTGCCGCCGCCTCCCTGACGTCGCTGCCGCCGGGCGTCGATCTGGCCCAGGACCGGGTGAGCTGGTCCGAAATCGTCGAGCGGTTCACGCCGCAATTCCCGATCCGCCTATCAAGCCCTGATTATGACAAGCTCACCGTCGCGGAATTGCAGAGAAAAATTGCTGCGGCCGATGCGCAGCGGACAACGGCACCGCTGGCCTATGTCCCAGGCGAGGGCACGATCCTGCCCCGCAACGCGGCGGATGTCGCCTGGTCGGAATTCAACCACCATTGGGCGGGGATCTTCGTCATCCTCATCGGCCTTCTCGCCCTGATCCAGCATTTTCGCTGGGGCCGGTGGGCGAGGCACTGGCCGCTGCTGTTTCTTGCCATGGCCATGTTTCTGTTCTTCCGTGCCGACGAAGCGGCGTGGCCGCTCGGACAGTTCGGCTTTTTCGAATCGCTGCGCGATCCGGAGATCGCACAGCATCGCATCTTCGTGCTGCTGATCGTCGTGTTTGGTCTGTTCGAGTGGCGCGTGCAGGTCGGCGGGCTCAGGAAGAGCAAAGCGGCGCTGGTGTTTCCGCTGACCACCGCGATCGGCGGCGCACTGCTGCTCACCCATTCCCATGCCATCGCCAATATCAAGGACCAACTCCTGATCGAGATGAGCCACACGCCGCTGGCGCTATGCGGCATCCTTGCCGGATGGGCCCGCTGGCTGGAGCTGCGTCTCGACGGCAGGGCAAGCCGGATCGCCTCCTGGATCTGGCCCGTGGCATTCATCCTCGTCGGGCTGATCCTGCTCGATTACCGGGAGGCTTGACCCAAACGGCAAATCGACGTTTCGCGGCGATCGGTAGACCTGCTTGGCACCGCCCCGTGTTCGAATAGACTGGACCCAATTGAGATGACTTGACGGCGCGGCATCGACCGGGGAGTTGTCTTGCAACCGGATCTTGCCGGACGGAGCCGAGCCACATGAGTTTCCATTCGATCTACCGCCACGGCTTCGCCCGGGCCGCCGCCTGCGTCACGGTGTCCCGCGTGGCCGATCCGGCTGCCAACGCGACCGCGATCATCGAGGCCGCCGACGCCTGCCACAGGCAGTCGGTGGCAACAGCGGTATTTCCCGAACTGTGTCTGTGCGGCTATGCGATCGAAGATCTGGTCATGCAGGATCCGCTCCTGGATGCGGTGGAGCGGGGGCTGGAGCGGATTCGGGCCGCATCGACCGAGCTGATGACGGTCCTGATCGTCGGCGCGCCGCTGCGTCATGGGGCACGGATCTACAATTGCGCTGTTGTCATTCATCGTGGCCGCATTCTCGGCGTCGTTCCCAAGACGTACCTGCCGACCTACCGGGAGTTTTACGAAACCCGTCACTTTGCCTCCGGTGCGGGACTGACCGGGTTGGAGATCACGATTGGCGACGTTCGCGCACCCTTCGGCGTCGACCTGCTCTTTGCGGCGGACGATGTTCCGGGACTGACCATCGGCGTGGAGATCTGCGAGGACATGTGGATCCCGGTGACGCCGGGATCGGAACTCGCGTTGGCCGGGGCGACCGTGCTTGCAAATCTCTCGGGCAGTCCGATCACGATCGGCCGGGCGCTGTCGCGTGATCTTCTGTCGCGATCCTGCTCCGCGCGCTGCCTTGCCGCCTATGTCTATGCTGCGGCGGGAATCGGGGAATCGACCACCGATCTGGCCTGGGATGGCCAGACCTCCATTTTCGAGAACGGCGTGCTTTTGGCGGAGGGTGAGCGCTTCCGGCAGGACGGACAGATCACGATCGCCGACATCGATCTGGATCTGCTGCGTCAGGAACGCTCCCTGATGAGCACCTTCGACGACAATCGAAGGCAGAAGAGTGCCGGCGCCTATCGGAAGATCGGCTACTCGCTACGGCCTCCGATGACGGACATCGGATTTGCGAGGAAGGTCGAACGCTTCCCATTCGTGCCCAGCGACCAGAGCCGCCTGAATCAGGATTGCTACGAGGCCTACAACATTCAGGTCGCGGGCCTGGTGCAGCGGCTGCGGGCCATCGGCACGAAGCGCGTGGTAATCGGCGTGTCGGGCGGGCTCGATTCCACGCACGCTTTGATCCTTGCCGCCAAGGCGATCGATCTTCTCGGATTGCCGCGATCGAACATTCTCGCCTACACGCTGCCGGGCTTTGCGACCGGCAGCGAAAGCAAGGCCAATGCCCTGGCCTTGATGCAGGCGCTGCAGGTGAGCGCCGGTGAGCTCGATATTCGCCCGGCCGCCACGCAGATGCTCCGCGATATCGATCATCCCGCGGGGCGCGGCGAGCCGGTCTATGACATCACCTTCGAGAATGTGCAGGCGGGGCTCCGCACCGACTATCTCTTCCGCCTCGCCAATTATTGCGGAGGGATCGTCATCGGCACCGGCGACCTCTCCGAACTGGCGCTCGGATGGTGCACCTATGGTGTCGGCGACCAGATGGCGCACTATAACGTCAACGCCGGCGTGCCGAAGACGTTGATCCAGCATTTGATCCGCTGGGTCATCGCGACAGGACAATTCGACGATGAAGTCGCAAAGACGTTGCGCGCCATTCTAGCCTCGGAGATTTCGCCTGAACTGGTGCCTGTTCAGGCCGGCGAGACCCCGCAGAGCACGGAAGCGGCCGTCGGACCCTATGAGCTGCAGGACTTCAATCTGTTCTATACGCTTCGATTCGGCTTCCGGCCGTCGAAGATCGCGTTCCTCGCCTGGCATGCCTGGAACGACGTCGCCAAGGGCGAATGGCCGGCTGCGTTTCCAACCGACCGGCGCAAGGCCTATCAGCTTGCCGATATCAGG
Source organism: Bradyrhizobium sp. Arg237L (assembly GCF_029990105.1). Taxonomy (NCBI): domain Bacteria; kingdom Pseudomonadati; phylum Pseudomonadota; class Alphaproteobacteria; order Hyphomicrobiales; family Nitrobacteraceae; genus Bradyrhizobium; species Bradyrhizobium sp. Arg237L. The sequence goes on from NZ_JAQMIL010000008.1 coordinate 162,306, forward strand.
CGCTGGCTCGAGGTCTTCCTGCGGCGGTTTTTCGCGTTCAGCCAGTTCAAGCGTTCCGCGATGCCAAACGGCCCCAAGGTTTCGTCGGGAGGGTCCCTGTCGCCCCGCGGCGATTGGCGCGCTCCCTCCGACGCCAGCGCTGCGGCATGGTTGGAGGATCTGGAACGAAACGTTCCGTCCGCCTGATGCCGACAGACCGATAGGCACCGCCGGAGCTGATTTGCGTTGTTATTGACCAAGCTCAACGCTCCGGCAGCGGAAAATGGGCTGAACGAAGGTGTCCGTCCGTAGATGCCGGCATGTTCTTGAGAAGGGTCGACCAATGCCCAGGAGCAAGCAACGCGGTCCCTCACGGAAAGCAGGTTTCTCGACCCGAATCGGGCCGGTAAGAACGTCGATGGCCAATAACGTCGCGGGTTCGGCTCGAAAGTCAGTCAAGCCATCGCTCACGAAGCCTTTTCATGTCGCCGTCGATCGGCAATTGAAGTCCGAGCACGAAAGCTACGAGGCCGCCGAGAAAGCCGCGATCGAGATCAAGAAGCGACATCCGAAGCTTCATGTAACCGTGTTCGACGCCAAGGAGCAGCGCCACACGCCTGTCGAGTTGCCGACGGCGGCGAACGGCCGGCACGGCCCCAATCACAACCCACACGGCAAGCCCGCAACGCCGCGCAAGGCCACCGCCGCTGGACGCCACTAGAGCATGATCCGGAAAAGTGGAGACCGGTTTTCCGAAAAAGATCATGCTCAAACAAAGAGCTAGAGTGGGATGACGATTCGAAGAAAAGTCATCACGCTCTAGAGCGGCTGCTCAAACTCCTCCACGGAATGCCCGAACTGCGACAAGGCTTCTTCCAGATAGTCGCCGAGTAACGGCATTCCCAGAAGATATTCCGCCGTGCGCCTGTTGTGCGCGTGGGCGGCCTCCGCGCGAAGGTCGTCCCACTCGTCGAGTTCGCCGTCGCCGCGACCGAGCCACGTAAGCGTCACCAGGTCGACCTGTTCGTCCTCGTTCAGGCCGCGGATGATCGCCGTCAGTTCGCCGCTGACGGGATCGTCGCGATGATCCTCGAGCACCGAAAGCATGGCATCGTCGCTCGCGTTGGAGGCGGGCTCCGGGTCGGTCACCGCGTCCTTGACGTCGAACTGCCGTGCCTTCGCGAGGATCGCCGCGACCTTCGCGGAGGAAATGGTAATTTGGGGAATTTCGTTCATGGCAGACCTCCTCGCTGAGACCGCCAACCTAGCCGTTCTGTGATGGTACTCCATTGATGCGGGTCAAACTCGGCGACGAAGCGCGGCGCAATGTCGCGAGAGGCCGTCAGTATGTCGACCGCCGCTTCGACGTCGCGGTGCTTGTTCGCAAGGCGGTCGCGTCCTATCGTGGAGGCGCTGAAGGTTGAATTGGCAGGGGCGGCGCGTCTATCCTTTGTACCCGACCTGCCGTGCGCCGGCGCAGGATACTCAGATGGACCTTTGGCCAATCCTGCAATCGCTCGCGCTCTTGACCTTCGCGAACGGCACGCCGGTCATCGCAAAGAAAATATTCGGGTCTCGTTTGGCATTCCCTTTGGATGCCGGGGTGCATTTCGTTGATGGCCGCCCCTTGCTGGGCCAGTCGAAGACGATCAGGGGTGTCGTCCTTTCCGTCGCTGTCACTGCGGCGGCTGCGCCGGCGCTTGGCGTGAGCGTTGCCACGGGTGCTCTGGTGGGATGCCTTGCCATGCTCGGCGACATCATCTCCAGCTTCATCAAACGTCGTCTCAAATTGCCGTCCAGCGCCCAGGCGATTGGGCTCGACCAGATTCCGGAATCGCTTCTGCCGTTGGTGGTCTGTCAGACCGCGCTATCGCTGACATGGGTCGACATCATCATTTGTGCCGGCATTTTTCTGGTAGGGGAGCTGATGATCTCCCGCGTGCTGTACATGCTGCACATACGCGATCAGCCCTATTGAGGCGCGAGGTCGCCGACCCGCGAGCCATCGCGGGCTATGGCGTGATGCGATTTGGTTTCACCTCTCCCGCTTGCGGGAGAGGTCGCTGCGCTCTTGGCGCAGCGGGTGAGGGCTCTCTCCCCACGGATAGTCCCATCGCGGAGACACCCTCACCGCGGCCGTCTCCCGCAAGTGGGAGAGGGAGCACAGCGTTCATCGCGGATACGATCCGACCTCATCTCATCATGCTCTAGATGCCATCCCTGCCAATGACCTTGCGGCGCAATTGTTCGCAAAACTCTTCCAGCAACCGCTGGGTTTCTTCCATTGTCGCAAGCAGCCGGCTCGCCTGCGATCGATTGGCCGGATCGAATCGTGGGTCGTTCAATTTGCTTCTGAGCTGCTCGAGACGTTTCCGGCCGGCCAGTACTCGATCCTCCGCGAACTGAAGCTGCTCCAGGTCGTGGCTCAGCTTGTTCGCCTCCTCGATCAGCAATTTGGTGATGGTGGACCGCTTCTCCGGCGTCAGGTCGTCGTCCCACAAAGCCTTCAGGAAGTGATCGATATTGGCGCGGACCACGAATCTGTCGGTCGGTGTCTCGTAAGCGCGATGCGCCTCGGAAATCCGTCGCTCGATGAATTCTCGCTCGGCATCGCTCAACTGGGTCTTCAGGAGCCGGCGGTATCGTTCGATATTCTGCGTATAGGTCAGGCGGGGATCGCTTGAATCCGACGACATCGACCGCTTTCCCCATTCCGCCATCACCGCCAAAATTATCGCGTACCAACTGAAAAAAGGCAGCCTCCTTGGTGGGCGAAAGTTTGATCAGGATCAAATTTGCGCGGCGCGTGTTCGCGGCCAGTTCCGGTTGCGCCAACGCCGGCGAACGTAGGTATTCTTTGACGGCGATCAAAAAAGAAACCCGGCAGATCGGTTAATCATCAGCAATGGAAAGAGGTGGACGACATATGCCGACTAACGCAACTCGCATGGCGGGACCCGCGATTCGTGCGACCGATCCCTGGACGCCGGGTAATCCGAAGAAGCGTGTCCGGCATCAATTGTTGAGCAACGACGAGCGCGCACAGCTTGCAAAGATCGCTGCGATCGTTCGCCTCGAGAAAGGTGAGCGGATCTACAATCAAGGCGACCGCGCCGATGCGGTGTTCAACATCATAAGCGGGGTCGTCACCGCATATCGGATGCTTGCGGACGGACCGCCCGTCATGTCCTTTCTCTATCCCGGCGACCTCTTCGGTTTGACCGAGGAGGCACGGTACACCAACACGGCCAGGGCCACGACCCCGGTCATCGCCTACAAGATGCCGCTGCAGTCGGTGCAGCGGATTCTGAGCAGCAGCGCCAATCTCGACGTGCAGGTCATTGTGAAGCTCTGCGACGAATTGCGTCAGGCGCAGCATCATGCGGTTCTCCTTGTCCAGAAAAGAGCGGTGAGGAGGCTCGCCATGTTCCTGGAGCTCCAGGAGCACCTGCAGATTGCGCGGAACGAGCCGATCTCGGAAATATATCTGCCGATGGATCGTTCGAGCATCGCCGACTATCTCGGCATTACCCTTCCGGCGCTTAGCCGCGCATTCCGGGCGCTCGTCGTAAAGAAGATCATAACCACGCGAGGCCGACACCATGTCAAGGTCGTTGACCGGGAGGCCTTCAAGAAGATGGCCGATGCGTGAGCCGTCGGAGGCTGGGCCGGCGCCGCGCACCGGCCGGCGTGCCCGATAATCCCGCCGATGTGACAGATCGTGAAGCCGCCACGCCTTGGGACGATGGCGGCTCGAACGCACTTCATCAGATGAAAGAGGGCGACAGGTTAATTGGAGTAAACGCGATGCGTGCTTTCTTGGCCTTGGGCCTGTTGATCATCCTGTCTGCATCGGCGAGTGCGGCGACGATGCATCACCACTTCGAACCGCGACATATCATGGTTCCGCCTGGCCCGTTCTACGCCGTTCCGGGTTGGGCTTATGAAGCGCCTCGGCCGCCAGTGCACTACTACGACGACACGCCGAGCTACAACGATCCGTCCAAGTTTGGCGGCGGCACGGCGCTATAAATAGCCACTGGTTCACGGCGTCTAGTTGCTCTTCTGGAGCGCGGCCGTCTGCTTGGCGAGCTGTTTGTCGAAATCCTGTTCGAGGCCCGCCGCGTAGGTTGCGAGCTCGCCGGGCTTGACGAATGGGTTCGGCGCGCCGTCCTTCATTTGCGCGCGCTTCTGTTGCATGCCGTAGACTTCCGGATGCGGGCCGAGCAGCACGTCGATCTTCATCGCCTTGGCCCTGGCGAATGTCGACCGGTAGTCGTCGATGATACCGGGATGCGTCGGGTTGCCGACCAGCCTGTTGAGCGCGACGGTCCCGCTGCAGAAGAACAGCACATCGCGGTCCTGATTGCCGTCCTTGACGGTCATCTCCCAGCTCGTGCAGCCGGGTGAATGGCCGGGCGTCGCGTGCGCCGTCAGCGTGGTGTCGCCGAGCGTGACCTTGTCGCCTTCCTTGACGGCGCGGTCCACCTTCACAGGCGGGAAGCCGATGTCGGTGTTCTTCTCATCACCGGGATAGTATCCACCTTCCAGCAAGGGCTTGTCGCGTTCGCCCGCAATGAGCTGCGCGCCAGTCTCCTTCTTGATCTCGGCAAAGCCGCCGGTGTGATCGAAATGCGCGTGCGTGTTCAGGATGTATTTGATGTTGCCGAGCTTGAAGCCGAGTTTGGCGATGTTGTCCTTGATCATGCCGGTGGACTGCGGAAGTGCGGTGTCCATGAGGATCAGGCCCTGCGACGTCTTGATAATGTAGACGGCGATGCCGTCGGTGCCGACGTAGTAGATGTTGCCGATCAGTTGAAACGGCTCGAACGGCGTGGTCCATTTCTTGGTGACCTGCGCCAGGAAATCCTTGACGGTTTGCGCCTGCGCGCCGGTTGCGAACAGCGCCAGGGCGCACAGCGCGGCTGTGAGCGTCCTCATGATTGCCTCCCCTTTGTTTTTTATGGTGCGCAATAAAAAGCATTGATGCGCGATTTGAGCGGCCAGCTCAAGCATGATCTCGCTCGAGCCGACGCTGTGAGACTGCGTCCCGGTTGTCCCGACGCCCTTGAAGCGTGCGCGTTAGCGACGAGCGCCGAAGGCAAACGGAGAAGCGCCGGGCAGCAAGGACGAATTGATGTCGCTGTCGATGCGCCCCGACTGTTGGGTGTAGCCCACGCCAAATGACAGGCTGAGATTCGACGCCGGCTGGATTTCGATGCCCGCATGCGCGCTATAGCCGGGCAACGTGCCGGACACGGAGTCGAAGGGAGCGAAGGGGCTGCCGATGCCGGTATTGTATTTCAATGTATCGAAACCGGCATAGACCGTGAGCGGCAGCCCGCCCGCATTCTTGAAGCTGTAGCCGAACTGCACGCCCTCCGTATAGAGCGAGCCGAAATTGCCAAAGGATGCATACTGGCTGATGCCGCTCAAGCCCAGGGCGCCGCGTTCGCTGCCGACGAACCACCCGTTCGGGAAATTGTAGCGTGCATAGGAAAAGCGGCCGCCGCGAGCGTCACTGGCGTCAAAGCTCGGAAAGTTGCCGTATGCGTTCGCACTCTGGTCGACCGTCACATTGTCAAAGCCGAGGGGCCAGCCTGGAGTCCAATATGTCATGGGGGCAACTTGGCCGTGGGCCGTTTGTCCGCCCAGACAGAGCGTTGCTAAAGTGACCGCGAGACCTAATCTGCCTGAGAAAACTGACATTCCGCACTACCGCCAAGTGACCCTCAACTATACGCTCCGGATATCAAGAACGCCAGCGCGGCGCGGCCTGCTGTCGCATCATCAGATTTCGCCGCGATACGTCCGGTTTGGCACTGCGCATGTGTGTCGTTACCAGTGCGAGAAGCACCGCCTCACCACGTGGAAAACGGTCCCGCGAACGGCCGGCCCCAGAAAAGCTGGCGATCGCGTACGCGCGCGGAGGGATACTCGCTCGCCGGAGCGCGTCGTCGCATCTTGATTCCTCCCTGCGGCTCGCCGCTCATGAGGACCACGAATTCCGTTCCTTTGCTGGTTTCGGAGCTCGGCCCCTCGTCGGTGATGATCAAAGACGAACGCGGCGTTATCCCGGCGATGCGATCCAGTACGTCCTGCGGAATGACAATCCGGTCGAGCGCGGCCGTTGCGCCGGCTGGTTCCGTCTTCTTTGGCTCAACCTCGCGAGCTTTGCGGCCGCGTGCCGGATCGTGAGGTTCAGCTGTGCCGTCGTGCGGACGGCTGCTCTCCAGTGAAACAACACTCCATCGCACGCCGTTGCCGCCGTCGGTCGGCTCCATGGCAGTGAAGACATGTGTGCCGATCGAACGATCGGGGTCCTGGATGGTGACCGGGCTGTCCAGGACGGGCTCAAATGCTCGCCGGACGTAAAGCCGCTGGGTCTTGCGGCTGATCAGCACCGATACCGGCTCGAGCTCGCGCGCCGCCTGGCGTGCGGCCTCGGCTGCCGCAATCCGCGCATTCTCCGCGGCGACGGCGGCTTCGCGCGCCGCCGTGACGGCATCGAGCTTCGGTTGCAACTCCGCCTTTGCCGCAGTCCATTGTTCCTGCAACTCGGCAATGCGGGTGACCGCCTGCGCCTTGGTGCGCTCGGCCTGTTCTTTTGCCTCAGGCGAAGTGGCGGAGCCAAGCGCAGCCTCGGCGCTGGCCAATTGCATCTCGGCCCTGCGCTTCAGATTGTCCGCAACGCGCACCGGCATCGATGCCTGTGTTGATTCCCGGTAAGCCTTCGCGGAGGCGAGCCTCGCCTGATCCGCCTTTCTGGCCGCCTCATCGGCTTCTGCGCGACGGGTGGCGGCCAAAGCAACGACGCCCGGCTTCGGCTGGAGCAGAGCCGGATGGGCAATCTCGATCGGCGCCACATCCGTGGGTGCCACGATCACGCGCAAGCCGATCCGCGTGTCGTCGAACAGACGCGCTGCGAAATCGAAAGGCATCCGCACGCAGCCATGGGATGCAGCATAGCCGGGCAACGGGCCGCCATGGAGTGCGATGCCCGACCAGGTGATGCGTTGCATGTGCGGCATGTAGGCGTCGTCATACAGGTTGGAGTAGTGCTCCGCTTCCTTCTGGATAACGCTGAAGATCCCGGCGGGCGTTTCGCGTCCTCTCTGGCCGCTCGACACTGGCGCGCGCAGGATCCAGCCATTGGCGTCGTAAACGGTGATCCGCTGGTCCTGGAGCGCAACGATGGCCATGATCGGTTCGCCGGCGATGCGCGACTGGATGGATTCGACCGAGCGCTCACTCCGGCCGCCCCTGGCGTCCGCAGGGTCTCCGGCCGCGATCAGCGCGGCGAGAACGGCGATGACAAGATACGCTGGCTGCCGCCGTGTCTGGTTGCGCTTCCGTTTCACAAAACAGGGAATCATGCGCATTCCATCTGCAGCACCAGCCGGCCCGATCCGAACCCGTATGGTTCTTGGGACATTCGAGCGGCGCAATTAAGGAATTTGGCAGAGCTTGCCCGCGTCGTGGGAGCGCATGCTTGAAATATGGTTAGGTCGTTCTCCCCTTCGACGCTCTTGCGTTTTTTGTGCGTTTCGCTGCGCCGCGATCGTACCGCATAACCAGCCGGGTGCGCTTTTTCACATCCGCTTGCGCGTGGCGAACTTTCGTTCCGCCGTGGTGAGAAGCATATTCTTTGCCGTCGATCGGCGCCACATGCGGCGGATCTCGATCGAGATACGGTCGCCCGATGCCGAACTCCTTCCCGTGGGCGTCGACCCATTTCCAGAGGGTTTCAGTGGAAATCCATCGCTGCGCCCGTGTCGCGCCTTTGACGCTCACGATATCGGCCGCAAGCCCGTGGCCATAGCCGCCGCGCAAGCTTCCGCCATGGTACGACCTGTTGCTTGCCGCCTTCAGGCCGCTTGCGATCGATTGACGGTAGTCATCGCGGAACGCGCTGGTGATGCCGGGCGACAGCCCGGCTTGCTCGGCTGCGTAAAGCGCATGGAACAGTTTCAGCTTGAAGCCCCGGTCCATGCCTCCGATCACGTAGTCCATCATCGGCATGCCGGCTCTTTCCGCCGCCTTCGGATCCTTCCAGGTAAAGTCTGCATCGACGAGCCGGGTAAAGGTCCTGGTGACAGTCACCATTTTGCGCTTCTTCCGGACTGTCACTTTCCTCTGCTCATACACCTTGTTGGTGTCTTCCTTGGGCGTACGTTGGTAGAGCGCCCACAGGTATCGGTCGACGCAGATGTCCACGACCAGGCATTCGTCGAGAATTTCGATGCGGTTTGCGGCCTCCCTGCCGTCGTCGTTCAGGACCGGGTCAGGCGTGTTCGCTGTCGCCATCTGCATGGGCGGTATTTCGGGCGGCACCATCTGCGACGCATCGGGCGGCGCAGCTTCGACGATCGGTTCCGCCTCAACCGAGGCCGCCGTCGTATCGGTAACGATCCCCTTCACCGACTCGACGGCCGCGGCCACATCGGCGGAAGCGACGACAGTGGCGCTTCCCACTGCGGCTTCCTGTGGTACATCCGCGAGCTCGGCGTTGGTGGGAAGATCGACGTTGGTGGAAAGAGATGGTGCGGGGTGGTCCTCAATCGGCAGCGCGCCGGAATGCTCGATGCTGGCCGAACCTAAGCCGCCGAGCGATGCAACGACCCAACCTGCGAGAACGATCGTTCCGCACAGCGCCGGCGCCACTGTCGCAAATTGCCGCGGGTTCATCCCGTAGCCTCCAAAGGGCTCCACTTGAGCCGAGTTACACAGCCAAGCATGCGACGGTGTTGATCTTTCGGATCAAGTTGTGGACGCACAATGGCGGAAAGTGCAGGTTGACACTTTTTCCTGGAACTGTTGCCCGGATGCAACGCGCTGCCGACGCGGCAAGCGATTTCGTCAGGTTGGCGGGCGGCAGAACGCCGCGCTTTCAGACAAATACAAATTGGATTGTAGTTAATCGAAGCGCGGGAAACGGCAGCAACGCACTCACCTGTTACGGGGCAACGGCCCGCGCTTCCGCAAGGAATGGCTGGAGTGCCGGATTGAGATTGCTTGGCCGCCAAGCGACCACGTGCTCGATGGTCGGTGCTTTTTCAAGCTTGCGGTGGACCAAATTCGCAATGCCGAACTGCCCCATGGATTGCGGCACCAGGGCAATGCCAAGGTTCTCCGCTACGAGATTCACGATTGTCTGCTGAAGTGCGACTTCGAGCCTGAACGTGGGCTCAAACCCGCCGGAACGACAATAGGCGACGATCGCCTCGCGCAGCTTCGGTGCGACGTCGGTGGGGACAGCTATCAGGGGCTCGCCATTGAGTTGCTTGGCCCGGACGACCTCATGGTCGGCGAGAGGGTGGCTGACGTGCACCGCCAAGCACAGCCGCTCGCGATAAATCGTCTGCGTCTCGAGGCCGCGAATGGGGCCCGGGTTGAACATGATGGCTGCATCGAACTGCCCGGCCAGCACAGCATCGACCAAAGTGGCGGGAACGACCTCCCGCAATTCGACGCGCACTCCCGGGTGATTGGCCATGTAACGCCGCGCCAGCCCCGGCAGGACGGTGTAGGCCGCGTGCATCATGAAGCCGATGGAAAGCTCGCCCAATTCGCCGCGCTCGGCCAGACGCGCGTTACGACAGGCCTGGTCGAAGCTGATCAGCACCGCGCGTGCGTCTTCCAGGAAGCGCCGGCCGGCATGGGTCAGCGTCGCGCGCCGTGAGTGACGCTCGAACAGGCGGACGCCGAGTTCCTTTTCCAGGGCTGCGATCTGCCGGCTCAGCGGCGGTTGGCTGATGTGGAGGCGCTCGGCTGCGCGCCCGAAGTGGAGCGTCTCGGCCAAGGCCACGAAGTAACGCATCTGCCTGATGTCGATCATGATGCCGAAAAGGTATGGATGGGGGCGTCAATCGGTATTGGATGATATCAGAACGGCCGGATAGAGCTAACCGGCAATTTTGAAGTCAGGCTCTCCGATGCTCTCGACCCTCACCACCGTCCTCCCCATTTTTGCGCTCATCTTCGCAGGCTGGCTCACTCGCCGGCTCGGCGTCCTCGGCTCCCACGCGTCGGCGGAACTGAACCGCTTCGTGGTGTCTCTTGCGCTCCCGGCCCTGCTCTTTGACGTCATCGCGCACGCGCAATGGACCGACGTCTGGCAGCCGGGCTTCATCGCGGCATTCGGCATCGGCGCGGCGCTGGTTTTCTGCCTGACAATTGCCGTTCGTCTGCGCCGCCCGCGGCACCTGGCCGACGCCGCGATCGACGGCCTGAATGCAGGCTACGCGAATGTTGGCTTTGTCGGTTTTCCGCTGGCGCTGGTGGCGCTTGGCCGCGACGCATTGGCCCCGACCCTCATCGCCACGATCATCACGGTCTGCATCCTGTTTGCGATCGCCATCGTGCTGATTGAGGCCGGCCTGCAAACCGAAAAGCGACGCAAGCACCTTCTCATCAAGGTGGGCGGCTCGCTGCTTCGCAATCCCTTGCTTGTCGCGCCTGCGCTGGGGGCGATCGTTCCGCTCGCCGGGCTCCGTGTTCCCGCCCCAGCAGAAAGTTTCCTGAAACTGTTGGGTGGCGCAGCCTCGCCCTGTGCGCTTGTTGCGCTCGGACTGTTCCTTGCAGCCAAGCGCGAGACCACGGAGCAGGACATCGGATCGGCAGCTCTCCTCGTCAGCTTCAAGCTTGTCCTGCAGCCGGCCGTCACCTGGGTCATGGCGACCGCCGTGTTCGGCCTGTCACCGTTGCTCACCCATGTTGCGGTTCTGCTGGCGGCTCTCCCGACCGGGACAGGCCCTTTCATGCTGGCGGAGTTCTACCAGCGCGAGGCTGATATCACTTCCAATGTCATCCTTGTTTCCACTGCTGCATCAGTTCTGACCGTGAGCGGGTATCTCGCTTTGGCCGCTAGGGGGTACTCATAACGGCGCAGATGTCGGCTTTTGACGGCTAAGCAGACATCTTCGGCTCGATGGGCGCATTGCCGGTTTTGACCCTTTGCGGACAATCTGGGCTATCGAAGTGCAAGCACCAGCAGGACGTGATCACGCCGCCCTACCCACGTCGTTCGATCCGGTG